>JAJPJU010000082.1 GCA_021324035.1 Spartobacteria bacterium
ATCGCACCCTGATCGTTGTCCCGACTTACAACGAGCGGGAGAACGTCTCCACCCTCATTCCGCAACTGTTGAATGTCGCGCCAAGCGCAGATGTCATGCTGATCGATGACAATTCGCCGGACCAAACCGCCGACCATGCCGAACAATTGTTCGCGGTCCACCCGCGTTTTTCGGTTCTTCGTCGAAAGTCGGGCCGCGGTTACGGGCGTAGCCTGCTCGACGGTTATCGAATGGCGGTGGACCGCGACTACGGGCGACTAGTCCAACTCGATGCCGACTTCTCGCACGATCCCGTTATCGTGCCCCAATTGATTCAGGGTACGGTTCGGGCGGATGCCGTCATCGGCTCGCGTTACTGCGCTGGCGGCAGCGTTGCTAACTGGCCGTTGCGGCGTCGATTACTGAGCCGATTTGCCAATCAATATGTTCGCACGATTACAGGCCTAAAAGTGCGCGACAGCACCAGCGGATTCCGGTGTTACACTCGGCGCGCATTACAGGTCCTTCTGGAAATGCCAATTGCAGCCGAAGGCTACGCGTTCCTGGTTGAAACGACCTTTCGAGCACAACGCGCCGGTCTCAAAATCGCTGAAGTACCGATCACGTTTGTCGATCGCCGCCAAGGCCAATCCAAAATGTCGCGCAAGATCATCTTCGAGTCCGTACTTCGGCCGTGGCGCTTGCGTTTTGGGCGTTGAGGCCACATCGTCAAAACGTTGAAAGACGTCGCGTATTCCATTAGAATTCGTCTCTCGCCAAATGCGCGCGGCCTTCTACCAATCCGGAACCGAACACCCTCACCTGGGCCGGGCCCGGGCGCTGCTTAAGGCCCATCCCGAGATTCGCCAGTTAATGGTGCGCAATCCCTGGACCGCTTGGCTCGGGTTATCGATTGTGGTCTTTCAAACCGGGATCGCTTTCGGAATGGGCAAGCTCGGGATCCATTACTGGTGGCTTAGCCTGATCATCGGATATTTTGTCGGCGCCTTCGCCAATCACGCCAACTACGTCATCATCCACGATGCGACGCATAACCTTATCTTTCGGCGAAAAGCCTGGAACATTTTCGTCGCGATATTGGCCGATCTGCCGAATCTCGCGCCCGGAGCGATGGGGTTCCGTGTTTATCATCTAAAACATCACTCGCACCAGGGGGACTACGAGCACGATGCCGATCTCGCCAACCATTGGGAGGCGCGGTTGGTTGGCAACGTTTGGTACCGAAAAGCGCTTTGGCTGATGCTCTTTCCCTTTTTTCAGCTCACCCGGCCTCCCCGCCTGAAGGCGATTACCATGCGCGACCGGTGGTTCGTTCTTAATCTTGTCTGCGCGGCGGCTTACGATGTCGCTGTCGTATATTTCTGTGGCTGGGCAGGATTTCTCTATCTCGCGTTTTCGTTTTTCTTTTCGATCGGTCTGCACCCAGTCGGCGCGCGCTGGATCCAGGAGCATTATACGAACGACTTGGACCAGGAGACTTACAGCTACTACGGCCCGATCAACCGGCTGTGCCTGAACATGGGTTACCACAACGAGCACCACGATCTGCCTTCCATTCCGTGGAATAATTTGCCGAGGCTGCACGCAATGGCTCCGGAATTTTACGATACCCTAAAGTCGCACTCGTCGTGGACGCGGTTGCTTTTTCAATTCATTTTCGATAAGCGATACAGTCTCTTCTCGCGAATCGAGCGGCTGAAGCAGCCGAACGTCGAACTCAGCCGCTCGCACGATGCGGCTCCCAATTCTGCAAGCGCCCTGGTCGCCGCGCGGCACTGACTCTGACTTGGTATGGAACAACTCTACGTTTCCAAGCAAAACGAAAGCGCGCGGATGTTCAAAAGCGATTTCATGGAATTTTTTTCCCATGTCCACCCGTCGATACCGCTGGTGCTTTACGTTCCCGCGATTGCTTACATGCTTTACTCATCGATTTGGCGACATCAATTACCGATCCTGCTGGTTGTCGCGTTGTTTTTTGTCGGGGTCCTGATTTGGACGCTGCTTGAATACGTTATCCATCGCCAGATCTTTCATTACCAGCCAACAACGCCGGTCGGAAAAAAACTCCACTTCATCGTCCACGGCGTTCACCACGATTATCCAAATGATGCGAAAAGGCTGGTGATGCCGCCGGTAATCAGCATTCCCCTGGCGATTATCTTTTACGTGCTGTTCCTCCTTCTTTTCGGAAAGGGCGCGCCGGCAATCTGGGCCGGTCTGGTGGCCGGTTACGTTTGCTACGATTCCATTCATTATGCGATTCATCATTTCCCAATGCAGAGCCGCCTTCTAAATCGGCTGAAACAACATCATCTCCGCCATCATTTTCACAACGATCAGGCTGGCTACGGAGTCAGCTCGCCGTTTTGGGACTACGTTTTCCGCACTAACGGGCGCTAAGGCGTCAGTTTGGCGGTTACATTTAAGCCTTGTCGACAGGGGGAGCCGAACGTAAACTAGCTGCCCCGATATGGAACCCGTCAAAGGCGACGGTTCCCATAAGGAAATGAACCAAGACCCTGCAAAACTCAGTTTGAGCAATTTTATCGCTGGCGAAAGCCGCGATCCACTGGAAGCTCCGCCAACTTTTACCCGCTGGATGCAGGCCGGCGCATGGGCGGTTGAACTTTACGAACCCGAATTGCTCGCCAGTGCGGACGCTCGCACAACAATCGATTACAACGGCAGGCCGCGTTCAGTAATCAATCTTTGTTCCTACAATTATCTTGGCCTCGCCAATCATCCCGAGGTCGTCGCCGCCGCCCACGGAGCGCTCAAAACCCACGGGCTCGGCGCCTGCGGTTCACCGATGCTCTCAGGAATGACTGATTTGCACCGGGAACTCGAACAGCGCGTCGCAGAATTTCTCGGTCGTGAGGATGCGATGCTTTTCAACAGCGGATTCGGCGGTGCCTTGGGCACGATTTCCGGCCTCCTTCGCAAAAATGATGTCGCGGTTCTCGATAACCGATCTCACTTGAGCCTGCGCGACGGCGCGGTGCTTTCGCGATGCCGGACCGAGAAGTTCGAGCACAACGATCCAGCTTCGCTCGATGCTGCTTTAAGACGCCACGCCGGGCGGCGCCAGCTCGTCATCGTGGAAGGAATTTATTCGATGGACGGTGACTTCGGACATCTGGATGAATTAATAGATGTCGCCGACGCCCATGGTGCCCGCATTTTCGTCGACGAAGCGCACTCGATGTTAGCGTGCGGCGAGAAAGGGCGCGGCGCGGCCGAAAAATTTGGAGTCGAAGACCGGGTGCCTCTCATTTACGGCACATTTTCAAAGGCATTCGGCGCGCTGGGCGGATTTGTGGCGGGTTCAAAGGAAACATTGCGTTATCTCCGATTTTACGCCCACCCCTACGTCTACTCCTGCGCTCTGCCGCCGGTCGTGGTGGCGGGTATCCTCAAGGCGCTTGAAATTGGGCGGCGGGAGCCCGAGTTGCGGACCCGGCTGTGGGAGAATGCGAATTATTTCCACCAAAAACTGCGCGAGCTTGGGATCGATACCGGAAAATCGACGACCTACATTATGCCGATTGTGATCGGGGACCGCGAACGAATGTACCGATTGTGCCACGAATTGCGGCGCCGAGGCCTCTGGGTTGCGCCGGTCGATTACCCCGCCGTTCCGCAAAATAAAATCTGTTTCCGTGCTTGCGTGACAGCCAAGCACACCCGGGCGGATCTCGATGAAGCGCTCAACATTCTCGGTGACACGCTGAAGGGAGATTCCAAAGTTAAATCAGCGGCATTTCGTTTGCGCTGCAAGATGTCTGAGTTGGCGCTCAGAATGAGTTCTTAATGGCTGCGCCGGCCGCGCAACCTTCTGTCCTCGAAACCACTTACAAGGTGCGCGAGGCCGAAGGGATCCTCGATCTTTACTTTTACCGCCGGGTCGGATTCCAACTCGCCAAGCTCTTTGCGAAAGTCGGAATCTCTCCCGTGGGAGTCACGCTTCTCGGCGGCTTGGTCGGAATTGTTGCCAGTCACCTCTATTTTTATCGGGATTTGGGAACGAACATCGTCGGGATGGCGCTTCATGTCTGTGCCAACGCGTTGGACAATGCGGACGGGCAGCTCGCGCGCCTTACCGGCCGGCAAAGCAAGGAAGGCCGGATCCTGGATAGCGTGGTCGATCACCTGATCTTCACCAGCATTTATGCGCACCTGGCCCTGCGGGCTTTTTTTGCGGGAGCTTCGCCCGCGGTTTTCCTTCTCGCTTTGATTGCCGGTATCTGCCACGCGGTCCAAGGCGGCGCAGCCGATTATTATCGCAACGCTTATCTTTACTTTACGAGTGGAAGGTCGCGCGGCGATTTTGATTCGTCCGCGGTTCTCCGCTCCGATTACGAAGCCCTCACCTGGCGGGCCCAACCGTGGAAAAAGTTCTTATCCGCGTTATATCTGAATTTCACGCGCCAACAGGAGTTGATCGCTCCGGCGTTAGGAAATTTGCGAGAAGCCGTCGACCAGTTTTTTAGTGACCAAATTCCAGATTGGTTGAAGCGGAGATATGGCGATGCCGCGCGGCCAATGTTCAGATTCTGGAGTGGATTGATGACCAACACCCGGATGCTTCTTCTTTTCATCTTTCTGATTTTGGATCGGCCAACCTGGTTTTTTTGGTCCGAAATCACGGCGCTTAATTTACTTTTGGTATATCTGGTTTACCGGCAGTCGGCCATGTGCTCTTCACTGCTTGAAATGGTAACGCAATCGCGTCGGCAGCAGCTGGATTAAGGCGTGTCACAGATACAGATTTCGCGAGTCAGGAGCAATCGCGACCGGGACGCCTTCATTGGATTCCCGTGGCAAGTTTATCGGGACGATCCGGCCTGGGTCCCGCCGCTGATTATCGAGCGCAAGGAGTTTCTCGATCGCGAGAAACATCCGTTTTACCGCCACGGCGACGCCGCGCTTTTCCTGGCGAGACGAAATGGTGAAATCGTTGGCCAGATCATGGCGAGCGACGATCCCAACTACAACGCGTTGCACAAGTCGAACGTGGGCTGCTTTGGGTTGTTCGATTCAATCGACGATGTTGACGTTGCCAGCTCACTGTTTGATGCGGCAACGAATTGGCTGCGCGACCGTGGGCGCACCGAAGTCATGGGCCCCGTTGATTATTCGACCAACTATGTTTGCGGATTGCTGGTCGATGGATTCGAACATCCGCCAACCCTGTTGACTGCGCATAACCCGCCATATTACGTGCGATTAATCGAAGCCAACGGTTTCAAGAAGGAGGTCGACTGGTTTGCGTGGTGGTTCGATCCGAAAAACGCGCCGGTTTCGAGATTGCGCCGTCTGGTCGACGCACGCACACGAAAAACACAGGCAAAAGTTCGCCCGATAAACCTTCGGGATCTCGCCGGCGATAGCCAGCGTCTCGCTGCAGTCTTCAACAAGGCGTGGGAAAACAACTGGGGTTTTGTGCCTTTCACTCCCATAGAGGCAGAGCACATGGCAAAGGAAATGCGGCCAATCATCGATCCATCCATGACCTTAATCGCCGAAATCGATAACGCTCCGGTCGGGTTCGTCATTTGCGTTCCCGATATCAACGTTGCTTTGAAACAAATTAATGGCCGGCTGACGCGCTTCGGGCTGCCGATCGGACTGATTCGGCTACTATGGTTGCGGCGAAAAATCCGCAAGGCGCGCTTTGTTGCCCTTGGCGTTCTCGAGAAATTTCGCCGCGCGGGAATTGCAGAAATGCTGGTACTCCGGGTGTTGGAGGAAGGCGCGGGCCGCGGTTTCACCGCCGAACTGAGTATGACACTTGAAGACAATGTGATGGTGAATCGCTTTATCGAAGCGGTAGGCGCGACCCGTTACAAAACTTATCGAATTTATCGCCGGCCAATTTCATGATTCCGAGTTTTGATCGCGTCGTAATTCTGGCCGACGAATCGGCGAATTGGGAAATCGCGGGCTTGCGCCAACTCGATCGTTTAGCGTTGGCGATGGATGAGTTCGCGCACTCGATTTCGAGCCAGCGAAAAATTGAGATCGTGATTTTTTGGCGACCCGATATCGATCCCTCACAACGCTGGCGGCCGGAACATCCGCGACTGAGTCGCTGCCAATTTGTTGAAGGCCTGAGCGTCGGGGCCAGCCAACGCTTGCTGAACACTCGCTTGTTGGTAAAGCGAACCGGGGTAGAGCGGTTACTGCGTGACGCGGTGTCGCTCGAATTCGATCCCGGACTCGGCGATGAATCCGCGGTTTGGAAAAAACTCCGGGAGCAAATGCAGGAACAACGGGCCAGTTTCGGCGATTTATCCGGAGGCGACGACTGGCGTTATGTGGCGAGTTCGGCCGAAATTCCAAGAGCTGAACGCTGGTTGCTCCGGAGAAGCGGCAAGTCGCGTGATGGTTTTGTTTCGCGTTATTTGAATCGGCCGATTTCGTGCGCCGTTAGCCAGTTTCTTCTCAAAACGCCGATGACCCCAAACCTCTGGACAATTTTGATCACCATTTTTCCAGTGATCGGTTTTCTTTTTCTGATCCGCGGCACCTACGCGGGCTTCGTTATCGGCGCCGTCCTCTTCAACCTGCACAGCATTCTCGACGGCTGTGATGGCGAAATCGCGCGCGCGAAGTATTTGGATTCTGAAAAAGGCCCCGGTATCGATGCGATAGGAGATTTGATCGCGCTCCTGTTATTTTCGATCGGACTTGGATTTGGTCTGTTTCGCAGCCCTGAGCAAAGCGCGGTCGGCCGGTGGATTTTTCTCACCGAAGGGCTCCTCGCATCTGTGTTGATCGCTTTGCGTCTTGTGCCGGACCACGTTCTCGATCTTCTTCGCCGCGGACCGGCCGCGGTGGTGTTTACAAAGGACGACGAACGGTTACGGCGATCAGGCGGACGCTTTTTCGGCAACCAATTGACCTCGTTGGGCTTCGAATTAGGAAAACGCGACGTCGCGTTTTTCCTTTTTCTGATTGTGATTGCGCTGGGAGGAGCGCGTTGGATCTTGCATCTCCTCTTTATTTACGCCGTCGCGACGTGGACGCTTTCATGGCGCGGCCGGGCCGGGCGTGAGAAGATTGCTTGAATCGCCCAGGATTTTTTCAGCAGCTGCCAACATTTCCGGCGTGTCGATGTCCTGCCACCACCCGTCGCCAATATCGATGGCGCGAACTTTTTCGTCCTTAGCCATCGCACTTACGCCATCGGCCAAACTGCAATCGCTCCCGGCGTGGCGGGATTTGGCTTGTTCAAGGTAATCGAAGAAGCTGAGGGGACATACGAACGCACCGGTGTCGATCGCATCGTAACCAGGCAAATCTTTTCCGATTCTTACAACGCGATCCCCGTGCGTTTGCACTTTCATCGCATCGTCCAGATCGAAAATGGAATCGACTTTCCGGTCGATCGCTACATTGAGCTCAGTCGGTTTTGCTTCGCGCAAAAGGAGGTCGACAATCGATGGTTGGAACAAATGGTCGCCCATGGTCAAAAAAAACGGCGCTGTCACGTGCGATCTCGCGGCCAAAACAGAAATCCCATTTTGCTTATGCCATTCCGGATTATGAATCGGGTGAAGCTTCATTTCGCCTGGAACCAACGGCTCGAGTCCTTTCAAAAGCTCGTCGCGGTTGCGTCCGGTGACTATGTGCACGGTTTCGATCCCGGCTCGTTGGAGGGCATCGATCAGGTAGGAAAAAACTGGGCGTCCGGCGATTTGAATTAACGGTTTCGGTAAAACATGACCGCCTGCGACGAGGCGCGAACCGGACCCGGCCATAAGAATGACTGCCTCGGAAATCGGCTTTTCCATATTTACGGTATAGTTCCAGTAGTGATGCGCCGCTTCATACGGAAATCGGAGGAAATGGTGAGTGGGACAGCCGAGATTGTCTACTCGCTACTTTTTGGGCGGCAGCAAGCACGATTCATTCGGCGGCAGTTGTCGACTTCGTCCTCAACGCGCGACGGGCGCGTCATCGCTTCTCTTTCAACGTTGCCGGACCGGATCGAGAACCTTGAACCAACCCTTCGCTGCCTGCTGGAACAAACGCGGATGCCTGACGAAATCGTCGTCGCGGTCCCGCCGTTTTCGAATAGGCAGCAAAAGGAATACGTTATCCCTGGCTATCTCGAGAAAATTCCGCGCGTTCGCATATTGCGCTGCCAGCAGGACTGGGGACCGGCAACGAAATTCATTCCAGTGATCCGGGAGGAATTGGCCGCCGGTCGCGGCAACACATTGATTATGACTGTTGACGACGACCGCACTTACCCGCGCGATGCGTTGGAAACGTATCTGCATTACCACGCGCAACTACCGGACGCCGCGCTTTGTTTCCGTGGTGCATTAATCCCGCACAGCCTCGTCTGGTTCTGGCCAAAAATTATTCGCGCCAATCAAATTCGCGAGCCCAAAACGGTCGCCGTCATTACCGGCACTGCAAGTTATCTTGTTCAGCCGCGGTTCTTCGATTCCGCGCTGTGGGATTACACCGACGCGCCAAAGAGTGCGTTCTATATGGACGACATCTGGATTAGTGGTTGTCTGGATCGACGTGGCGTCAAAAAGTACGTCGTGCCAGCATCAGCGATGATGCGAGCCGTTCCAGCACAACGAGGAACAATGATGCTGAGCGATGTGCCAAACGGCGCGGTCCGCAGCAATACCGAAGTAATAAACTTCTTTCGCGATAGCTGGACCGTATTCTTTTCGCGATGGATCCTCTCCTTGCCGATCATTCGGGTCTGGGTCAGGTCGTTCCTGCCGAATCAGACCGAAATTAAATCCCGTAATACAGCTTCAGGCCCCAAACCCGAAGCCGCTGCGGCAGAAACCGGAAAATAAACGGCGCGACTTTGGATTGAAACGCGTCGCCCACCGTGATGCGCGGCGGGGGATTGAGCGAATCGATTAATCGGAGCGCATGTTCGGCCACGAGTTCCGGCGGCGGCGCATTCTTCATGTTTCGATCGACCGCGGTCCACGTTTTCGCCACCCGCTCTTGATAACGTCGGTCCTGTTCGATTTTTTTTGGAACAGCATCATTGAAAGCTGTCGAAATATCGGCCGGTTGAAGGTCGACGATCCGCACTGTCGAGTCCGGCAACTCGAGCTGGACCGACATCGTATAGGAAGCCATCGCGGCCTTCGCTGCGTTGTAGGCGGCCATGAAGGGAACCGGTAACCGCGACGCCAGCGACGTGACATTGATGATCAAACCGTGTCCCTGCGCGCGCATCGCGGTCATGGCAAGGCGCATCAACTGCAGTTGGCCGAAGACCAGGATTCGAAATTGGTTTTCGATTTCCGCGTCGCTGAGATGTTCCGCGGCGCCAAAGTGACCGCTTCCGGCATTATTGATTACAACGTCAAAGTACCCCGCCTCACCAAGCGCAGTGTTGAAGGCTCGCTCGGCGGAATCTGCCTCCTTCAAATCGAGCTCAACCGGGTGCAGGTGCGGCAACGATGGTATGCGAGCAGGTTCTCGCGACGTTCCCCAGACTTCGTCTCCGCGCGCGCTCAACGCTTTGGCGATGGCCAGGCCAATGCCTGAGCTGGCCCCGGTCAGGAAGACCTTTTTCATTTCGTTTGGAGGTTAAAGTTCGTTAGCGTCAGTTGCACGGATTGTTTACGGGATGTCGATCTTGGCAATGGAAATTGATCTGCACAAACAGCGCCGGCGAGCGGTCGCCGCGGCCGGTCTGATCGTTTTCGGGTTCGTGCTCTGGCTGGGGTTAAGGGCACCAGTTGGAACCATGTGGGATACCGACGAGCTGCTCACAGCC
>JAJPJU010000242.1 GCA_021324035.1 Spartobacteria bacterium
AGGATCTGCTTCGGGCCTGCGCTCGTGAGGACGTCGACATCAACGTTCCATTCGAGGAACTGCCAAGGGCGGATCAGCAATTTGTGATTGAAGGCGAGAAGTCGATCGCGGCCGCGCGCGAGCGTGGAGAAAGTTACAACGACGACGACTACGATAGCGATCGCTGGTACGGCGTGCGCGGATTTTTCCGCTGGGCGGAATCGCAGGTTTACAAAATGCACATGCGCGTGCTGCTCAGCCGTTATCGCTCTTACACGACGTGTCCGAGTTGCAACGGCGGACGTTTTCAACCCGAAGCGCTGAACTATAAAATTGTCGTCGAGAAAAATCAGCTCACTCTTCCGGATTATCAGGCTCTCTCGAACAGCAATGCACGCGATGTTCTGGCGACGCTGGAAATTTCGACCGCGGACAAAACCGCCGAAATGTTGCGCGGCGAGATTTGCGCGCGTCTGAATTATCTCTGCGAAGTTGGCGTCGGTTATCTTACCCTGGATCGCTCGACCCGAACGTTGAGCGGCGGTGAAGTCCAGCGCGTCAATCTCACAACCTGCCTCGGCGCATCGCTTGTGAATACCCTGTTCGTGATGGATGAGCCGAGCATCGGGCTCCATCCACGCGACGTTGGCCGGCTTGTTCGGGTAATGCACAATTTGCGCGACCGCGGCAATACTCTGCTCGTCGTCGAACATGAGGAACAAATCATTCGGTCGGCGGATAACTTGATCGATATCGGCCCTGGTCGCGGCGAACGCGGCGGTGAGCTCGTGTTCAGCGGACCACTGGACGAATTCATAGCTGGAACGATTTCTCCGAAGGCGTTTAGATCGCGCTCGAAGAGCACGATCCACCCGTCGCTCACTGCGGATTACCTCAGCGGCGCGAAATCGATTCGTGTGCCAAGGAAAAGACGACGATCAATATCAGCGATCAAGATCACGGGCGCTCGCGAACACAATCTTAAGAACGTCGATGTTGAGCTTCCGTTAGGTGTTTTCACCTGCGTCACCGGTGTTTCCGGCTCCGGCAAGTCGACCCTGATTCACGATGTGCTGTATCGAAGTCTGCTCGCAGCCAAAGGCCAGTCCTCCGATCAGGAGCCGGGTGCATGCAAATCCGTCTCGGGTGCGCACCGAATCCACGACGTAGTCATGGTCGATCAATCCCAGCTTGCCCGAACTCCCCGCTCGACGCCGATTCTTTACCTCGGACTCTACGATCGGGTTCGCGAATTGTTCGCCGGCCAATCGGAAGCGATGGCCCAGGGTCTGACCGCGAGCGCGTTTTCATTCAATTCCGGAAGCGGGCGTTGCGAGCGCTGTTCCGGAACGGGATTCGAAAAAATCGAGATGCAGTTCCTGAGCGATTTGTACGTGCGGTGCGCTGAGTGCGAAGGCAAACGATTCCAGCCGCACGTGTTGAAGATCAGACTGCACGGCAAATCGATCCACGATCTGCTGGAGCTGACCGTTCACGAAGCGATCCAGTTCTTTGCCGAAATCGGCGAACTCAAAACCCTTTCCGAGCCACTCGATGTATTGGATCAAGTCGGCCTCGGATATTTGCGGCTCGGGCAGCCGTTGAACACGCTTAGCGGGGGCGAATCTCAGCGGCTGAAATTGGTTAAGCACCTGGCGACACCGGAAAACAAAGGCTCGAATGGGGGAGCCATTGGTAATCTGTTCATCTTCGATGAGCCAACTACCGGCCTTCATTTCGACGACGTCGCTATGTTGCTGCACGTCTTTCAACGCCTGGTCGACGCTGGACATTCCCTTGTCGTAATCGAGCACAATCCCGAAGTCATTAAGTGTGCCGACTGGATTGTAGATCTTGGTCCGGAAGCGGGAGATCAGGGCGGCGAAATTGTCGCGGCAGGAACGCCCGAACAGGTGGCCAAAAATGAAAAATCCCACACCGGACAATTTTTGAGGAACGTTCTGGGGAGCGCAGGCCGCCGGCCTGCAGTTCGCGGCCGCTCGCCGCGAACATTGTATTTGGAAAATGACGAGATCGAACTTGCTCGGGCGGCTGAAGAATCGCCGCGTTTCAAGGTCAACGGAATCAACGGCGGAATCGGAATCCACGGTGCGCGCGAGCACAACCTCAAAAATATCGACGTAAATATTCCGCGCGACCAAATGGTCGTAATCACCGGCCTGAGCGGCTCCGGAAAATCGACGCTCGCATTCGATATTTTGTTCGCTGAAGGCCAGCGACGCTTCCTCGACAGCATGTCGCCCTATGCGCGGCAGTTCGTCGAACAACTCGAAAGGCCGGATGTCGATCTGGTCACGGGGTTGCCGCCGAGCGTTGCCATTGAGCAACGGGTAACGCGCGGCGGTGGAAAATCGACGGTCGCCACCGTGACCGAAGTTTATCATTTTCTCCGATTGCTTTTCGCCAAAACCGGAACGCAATTTTGTCCTGAATGCGATTTGCCGGTGGAAAGCCAAAGTTTGGCGGCGATCGTGAAACAGATCGAAGCCGCGGCCAGGCGCGGACTCATAACGGTGCTGGCGCCGCTGGTCAAAGCCCGTAAAGGATTTCACTCCGACGTCGCGCGCTGGGCTGAAAAGCAAGGCTTCGACACTTTGTACGTCGATGGCCAACTCCTTCCGATTCCGCAATTTCGAAAACTTGCCCGGTTCAAAGAACATACGATTTCCGTCGTCGTCGGCGTGATCGACGCGAAGCGAATTGCCAAAGCGCGAAATTTGACGCAACGCGCTCTCGAAATTGGACGCGGCACAGCCCATCTCCTCGACGCGAAAAATAATCTGACGATCGTCAGCACCGAAATGAGCTGTCCGAACTGCGGCCGCGCGTTCGAAGAGCTCGACCCACGATTGTTTTCATTCAATTCGCCTCACGGGGCGTGCGAGGAATGCGGCGGATTTGGCGAAATCTGGGATCAGGAATTCCAGACAGCCGCCGAAGAGACCAACGACTCAGTATTGGAGAATGAACTTCGGGCCGAGCGCGAATCGGAATGGATCGATGCAACCGAAGCGCACGAATGTCCAAAATGTCACGGATCGCGCATCAACGAAGTAGCGCGACACGTTCGAGTCCAGGGAATGACCATCGACCAGTTCACCAGTCTTGCTGCCAGCGAGGCTGCGGTGAAGATCGATAAACTGAAATTTGCCGGGACGCAGGCCACGATCGCGGCCGATTTGATTCCGGAAATTCGTCAGCGTTTGCGTTTCATGGAAAACGTCGGTCTCGGATACCTGGCGCTTGGCCGTTCGGCGAAAACCTTGAGCGGCGGCGAATCCCAACGGATCCGCCTGGCGGCGCAACTCGGTTCAAATTTGCGCGGCGTCCTTTATGTTCTGGACGAACCAACGATTGGTCTTCATCCGCGAGACAATTTGCGGTTGCTCGACACCCTCGAAGCCCTCCGCGAAAAAGGAAATTCGCTCGTAATTGTTGAGCACGACGACGAGACGATGCGCCGCGCCGATCATATCGTCGATCTTGGTCCGCGCGCTGGTATTCATGGCGGCGAAATTGTGGCGACCGGAACACTTCTCGATATCGAGCGCGCCAGAAATTCCGAGACCGGCCGTTGTTTAAAGAAACCGTTGTTGCACCCAACGCGCGAATCACGGCGATCCTTGCTGACGGTTGAAAACTGGATCGAAGTCCACGGTGCCCGGGCCAACAATCTCAAAAATGTCGATGTTCGTTTTCCAATCGGGAGATTGACGGTGATCACCGGGATTTCGGGTTCGGGAAAATCGACATTGATGCACGACGTGTTACTCCCGGCGGTGGTCGAGGATCTTGAAAACAAAAAGCGCCGGGGAGACGGCGAATTGTTAAAACTCGTGAGTGGCACGGAGGAAATCGAAGCGGTTTATGAAGTCGATCAATCGCCGATTGGGAAAACTTCGCGGTCGACGCCCGGAACTTATATCAAGGTTTTCGATGAGATTCGTAATCTTTACGCACAGCTGCCGGTCTCGCGGGTTCGCGGTTATTCAGCCAGCCGATTTTCCTTCAACGCCGAAGGCGGGCGTTGCGAAACCTGCAAAGGGCAGGGCGTAATCAAGTTAGAGATGAATTTCCTGCCGGAAGCGCTCGTGCTTTGTGAAGACTGCGGCGGACGCCGTTACAATCCGCAAACGCTTGAGGTTCTTTATAACGACAAGTCGATCGGCGATGTGATGGAGATGACGATCGAAGAGGCCGCCGATTTTTTCTCGGCCCATCCGAAAATCGCGCGACCGCTTTCCTTGCTTGTCGAAACGGGGCTTGGTTATCTCAAACTTGGTCAGCCAAGTCCGACCCTGAGCGGCGGCGAAGCCCAGCGTTTGAAGCTGGTTACCCAGTTAAAGCGTGGCGTGGGTCGCGCGACGAACGAGCGGCTGCGGAAGATGCGCAATCCAGGCTCGACTCTTTATTTGCTGGAGGAACCGACGATCGGTTTGCACATGGCGGACGTCGATCTTCTCCTGAAGGTGCTGCACCGGCTGGTCGATGAGGGCAATACCGTAATCGTCATCGAGCACAACGTGAGTGTCATGGCCGAGGCGGATTACATTGTTGATCTGGGACCGGAGGCTGGCGCAGAAGGCGGCAGGATTGTCGTCACCGGGACACCGGAGCAGGTCGCAAAAAACAAAACCAGCCGGACCGCGCCATTTTTGCGAAAAGTGTTGAACCGTTCGGCGGCGCGGTGAGAATCGCGCACCGGATGTTCGCCTATTACGTTCACGATCTCGACCCGCTGATCTTCCGCATTTACGACAGCGTCGGACCGCGCTGGTACGGGCTGGCCTACGTCATGGCGTTCGTTTGCAGTTATTTCGTTTACCGAAAACTTGCCCTGCGCGGATACGCCGACTTGCCGGTGGCCAGAGTTGGCGACTTCATCACCGGCGCAGCGCTTTTCGGCGTGATCGTTGGCGGACGGCTCGGCTACGTTTTTTTCTACAAGCCCGAAATGTTGCGCGAGCCGTTATCGATCTTTCGGGTCTGGGAAGGCGGCATGTCCAGCCACGGCGGCATGCTCGGCCTATTGGCGTTCACATTTTATTTCGCGTGGCGTCACAAGATTTCCTGGACCAATCTCGGCGACAATCTCGTTGTCACTGCGCCGATCGGCTTGTTTTTTGGGCGATGCGCCAACTTCATTAATGGCGAACTATACGGGCGGGCCACGAACGTTTCGTG
>JAJPJU010000301.1 GCA_021324035.1 Spartobacteria bacterium
AATTGCGTTCGTTACGTGAGCCAACCCTCGGGCAATCTTGGTTACTTCTGGCGCGCTACCGCACAAGATCCGCGGCCGATCATCGTGGACGAAAGAATTCCTGGTCACTATTTTCAGCTCTGTCTTTCCTGGAAACACGAGGACCCGATTCGCCGGCATTATTACGATTCCGGACCGAACGAAGGCCTCGGCTTTTATTCCGAGGAGATGATGTTGCAGGCCGGCTTGTTCGATGACAGCCCTCACACGCGCGAGATCATTTACAATTTCATGCGACTGCGCGCGCTCCGGGTTGAGGTCGACGTCGAACTGGCGCTCGGCAAGTTCACGCTCGAACAGGCGGCAAAATATTTGCAGGAAAAAGTTCCAATGGACCAGGTGACCGCGCGACAGGAAGCAACTTCATTCGCCACCGGCCCGGGACAGGCGATCGATTACCAAATCGGCAAACTCCAGATCGTGAAATTCCTGGCCGAATCGCGAATCAAGCAAGGCGAACAATTCAGCCTTCGCGCATTTCACGACTTCGTTTGGAAAAACGGCAATGTTCCGGTCTCGCTCCAACGCTGGGAATATCTGGGTGATGCCAGCGACGTGCCGCCGCTTTCGAACCAGATCTCTAATCGTTAGGCCCGGCCTCGAACTACTTCTGCTCGAAGCGCCGTCGCTTGATCTCCTCCTTAATATCTTCCAGCGCTTCCAGCCGCTGGTCCCGGATCGTTTTGATATAAAAGATTGTACCGCCGATTCCGAATGCGGTAGCGGCAAGAAAATTCAATTCCGCACCGAGTGCCCACAAATACGCCCCAATGATCGCGCCGATGCTGACGATCACGTCCCGTACTAAATAGTACGCTCCCACCATTTGGCCGCACCGAATCGGATCGCAATAGCCGATAATCAGCGCTTTGCGCGATGTGTCGCCGAATTCCTTCAAGCCGCGAATCGCGAACGCGGCGACCAGCAGACCGAAGCTGTAAGCCGGGTGCGCGCGAGCGACCATCAAACTTACCGGGAACAGCGTGAACATGATGAATGTCACGATCACGAAAGGTTCGCGGCCGTAGCGATCGGCATAATGCGCTGCGGGAATGATGCACAGAGTCGCGGCCAGCATTTCCACGGTCGTAAGAATTCCAACTTCCTTGCCGCTCACGCCGATCCAATCCATGGCAAAGATAACGACCCACGCGTAAGGGATTCGTTCGCAAAATCGAATCAGGATGTCGCTCAGAAGCAATCGCCGCATCGGACTGTTGAATTCGCTCAAACTTTTCCAAAAACTCCAGCGCTCCTCCGGCGCGATCTCGTCTTTTGGTTGGTCGCGAAGTTCGCGTTGCAGAAGGATCGTCAGCCCGGAAAGCGCGATCGAAATAATCAACGCAATCCGGACGCCGCCGATGACGCCAAACCGGTCGATAAGCATTCCGCCGAAGAACGGCGCGATCATAATCGGCAATCGTTTGATGACCGATTGAACCCCGATCCCCATCGAGTGGCGACTTGCCTCGAGCGCCGACGCGACCAGCGAAAATGTCGCCGGCAATGAGAAACAACTCCACGACAGGAAAAGAAACATGCCGGCAATCACCGCCGCCCAGTGCGGGATGAGGAGCACGAGCGCGTAACCGGCAATTGAGACGATATTGAAAATCAGAAACGCGCGTCGATGCCCCCACCGATCGACCACCACGCCGCCGGGATAGGCGTACAACGCGCCGAGCAGCGTTCGAATTGTGTCGTAGAGACCAATCACCAGGACGGTGGCGCCGAGCTCTTTCAGATATTTCGGAACGAACCGCATCCAGAGTTCTTCCCCGGCGCCGATCACAAAAATCGCGAGCAGAAGAATGACGAGGTTGCGTTTGAGGCCGAAAAAGTTCGCCACGCTTGAAAGCCATGTGCCACTCGATTTGGTTTGCGCTTGCTGATCAGACGTCGGCGGATTTGCCTCTGATTCCATGTCAGCGTGATTTAACCGGCCGAGAAATCGGCACCGGCTTATTTCATCGCACGGCTGGCTAACTGTCGAGACGCGTTTCTGTTATGGACCGTAAACCAAAATCTTGAGGGTATTCGGGACAATTGTCGGTCGGGCCGGCGTCGCGCCTGGTGCAGGCGAAGGCGCTGGTTGAAACTGCGCGGTCGGCAAATAAATCCGGTGCGTCTTTGGATCGAGCGCCATGGTGCGGGCGCCGCGTTCGGTCTTCAATGTTTGAACTACGGTCAATTTGTCCGGCGTTTCTTCCTTCGCGATCGTCGTTGTTCCATCGCCGCAAGACGCGAATGCGAGTTGGGTCGCGTCATCAAACGCGCAACCATCGGTGCCCGCGCCGATGGGAACGTTCGCGAGAACTTTTCCCGATTCCGAGTCAAGCATGACCATCATCTTGTTGTGACAGGTGGCGAATAATCGGTGATGCGTCGCATCCAGCGCGATTCCGCTCGGCTCTTCGCCGGGCGCAAGCAGCCAATTGGCCACGACTTCGTGTTTCGCGGTATCGATGACCGCGACTTCGCTTTTGTCTTCTATGTTGCAATAGACGCGATGAGCGATGCCGTTCGCGACCGCAAACTCCGGACTTCCGCTAAGCGGAATGGTCGCTGTGACCGTCGCCGTTTTGGCGTCAATCACGGTGGCTGAGTTTCCTTTGTGGTTGAACACATAGACCTCGCCACGAAGCGGGTCGTAGGTCATTGCGTCCGGGCCTTCGCCGGTGTCGAGTTTCGAAACCGTCTTAAGCGTGGTCAGATCGACAACACTGGCCTTTGATTCTTTACCATTTGAAGAAAAGCCGCGGAGAAATTCGTGAATGGGAAGAAACGTGTGCACACCCGGCGTCTCGGTGATTGCAGTTCCGAGCAACTTATTGTTCGCCAAATTGACTACGTCGACTTTCGTGGCGTGGGACAAATAGAGACAGCGCGATTCGCTATCGATCGTCAAAATGTCCCAGCCGCCTTCGCCGCCGATCGGGATTTCGCGGACAAATTTATAAGCGTCTTCAGCGACGGCCACTCCATACAGGAGTGCCATCATACAAGTTAGTAACCCGATGGCTTTTAACGTCATAGGTTTCTTTGGCGCATTTTCACAAAAGTCATTCAATATGATATGCCCGAATCTCGGCGTTTTGCGAACCGTGATGCGGCACCGCTACAAACAAGGTATCGCGTTCGGGAACAAAGAGCCCGGTTCGAGCACCGGTTGCCGTGTTGATCTGAGCTGATCTCTTATATTGGTTTGGGTCGATTTGCTCGAGAATATCGACCGTGCCCGCGCCGCAAACGGCATAGATGCGATGACGTTGGTCGTCGTAGAAAACTTCATCCGTGTCGCCGGAGATGTCGACCTTAGCGACGATGTCGCCGGAATCCGTATTCAGCACGACGAGCTTTGGTGGCAAGCGGCAGCCGACAAACAACCGGTGATTGGCCTCGTCCAAAGCGATGGGGAAATTGGAGAAGGCCAGATCGGTTTTCCATGTCGAGATCACTTCGCCTTTGTCGCGATCGATTACCGCAATCTGCCGAGAAGTTGGAATATTCACGAAAATCCGTTTGCCGCGTTTCTCCAATTCGAACGCTTCGGGATGAGCGGATAGTTTGATTGAGCCTGCTTGCTTGCTGTCAGTCGGATTGACGATTGCAATTCCTCCGCTGCCGAAGCCGACATAAATCTTTTTGGCTGCGCCGTCGTAACGAACATTATCGGCATCGTCCTTCAGACTGAGGTCGCCCAACGGTTGGAATGATTTTGCGTCATACATTTTGCAAATGCCGCCGTCATCATTCGCCACGAACACTCGATCGAGTTCGGAAACGTAGGCTATTCCTTGCGGTGCGCCGAGACCGGTCACCGAATGGATCCTCTCGCCTTTGCGGAGATCAATAACTTCAACGCTATTGTTGCCCAGGGCGCAGACGAAGAGTCTTTCGTTGGTGGGATCGAAGGCGAAATGATCGATGCGCCCCTCGACGCCGGGTAGCGCGATTGTTTGCTTCAGTTTGAGCGGCTGCGCGTAAGTCGCGGCGGCTCCATAACAGAAAAGCAACGCCAACGTGCAGCGAACCGACTCCTCGCTAAAGCGCGACTTCAATTTTTGAGAGGAGAGCTGGCCTGTTGCAGACCAGCAATGAGAGACGCGCTCTTGATGCTTTCCGCCAAATCCTTCGCCGGACCGCGGCCCCAATAATGGAAAAACATCATGCGCGGTTGCTCGTGCGTCATGTGCTGATGGATCGCGACGATATATATTTTTTGTTTCACCACCGATTTCAGCACGGCCTGCAGTTCATCTTCGGTCACCACGAAATCGCCGTCGACGATTGCATTGTCATCGCTTCCCGCAAAAGCTGCCCAGGTGTTGACACCCATCGTGTTGTCGATTTTGACCCCGTGCATTTGGGCCGGTCGACCAAATGTAAACTTCACCATTCCGTTGTTCACGTCACCGCTGGCGCCGAAAATTTTGTTTAACGGTTCCGCTGAGATCGAATTCTTATCCGGCAGCGGGCTGCCGTTGAATGTCTCTTTTGGCTGAGGAGTCGCGGATCGAACCTGCTTGACCGCGTCGTACATTTTTTTCACCGCGCCAGCCAGTTGTTCGACGCTGCCATCACCCTCGATATGCATGAAGAAAACTTTCGGCCGGTCGAAAAAAAAGTGATTGTGGAGCGCAGTGACGCTTAGCCCGTTATCGAGAGCAGCCGTCATCGCGGCGTTGACTTCATCCTCGAACAGAACCGTATCGCCCATCACCATCGCGCCGTCTTTTGTTTCAGTGAAAGCGGCCCACGTTCCGAGTCCCATGAACGGCGGCATTGTCCAACCGTCGACCGTGACCTTCACGTCACCTCGCGGCCAGGTGACTTTATAAACATTCTCCTTTTCGTTGAGCTTGCCTTTGAGCCCGGTGATCTGATCGATTTTCGCGCCGTCCATCGCCGCTGAAACGACGTTGATGTTCGCGCAAATGATGGCGAAAACCAGACAGAGTGTTTTCATACAGGAACTGTAGCCGCTTCGCTGTGCGAAGCGCATGAAATAAACTCGTCTTTGCGCTGTCAACGTGTCTGGCTTTTTGCCGATCACGTCGCGCACAGCGCGACGGCTACAGGTTAGTATTTCTCGCCTTTTTCCTTGTGCTCGCTCGCTTCGGAGTGTTTGCCGAGCATTTTGCCATCGGCGTCGAACTTGTAACCCCACTGCTTGCCGTCTTTGCTCACGACGGCTTCATAGTTCGTGCCTTCTTTTTCCCAGCGAACGATGGAAGCTCCCTTGAGCTGTTTGTCCGCTGCCTGTTGCACCGCTTGCGGCACATCAGAACTGTTGAGGTTTTCTTCCTCGTGTTTTTTCTCATTTGCCTGGGCCACGCCGAAGGTGAGCCCAATGCTGACCGCTGCGATTGTTAGCAATCTTGGTGTGTTCATGGTGTTGAATTTTTGACTGATCAGTGCATAAGTTTGTTCGAAATCGCTCACGCTCAACAAATTCGCGCCGGACAGCGTCCGGCAATCTTGATCGGTCGAGTTCTTGGAGTCGCGATTAATTCCACTGGTCTGATTTCGGGTCCCAGAAAGGTCCGGTTAAGCCAACCGAAGCGAAAATCGAAACCATTTCATCGGGTCCGGGCCGGCGGGACTCAACAGTGAGCCGGTTTGCGTACCAATGAACGGCCAGTTGCCATAACTGCTCAAGGCTAACGAGTGGACGTCGCGGAATCTTATTCGCTGCACACCATTCATTCACGGTCTCTTCCGACCGGAAGAGGAGCATCGTGGCTCAGGTAAAAACGAGATCGTCCCACCAACGGGCGGCGGGAACTGCGAAATGCGCGACGTACGGTTTCAACACCGGCGCCCCGTTTTTCACTTCGAGGGTCAATGGTTCTTCGGTGTGACCGTCCGAAGCGTGGCTGATTGCATCACAATGCAACGCCGCTGCGATTCCGAATGCGTCCCAAACACAGTTGGCGTAATACTGTTTGCCGTTCGCCTCGACTGGAAATTTCGTAGGAATTCCCGAGAACGGAGGCGCCATTCGAATTCGAGTTGGATCGCCCGGTTCCGGAAGCAGAACTCGTTTCGCGTGCAACCTTTTGAATGCTTCGACGATTTCTTTTTCGTCGGTGTCGATCTTCCGCGAGATCTCGGATGAATTTGGAACGCGGCCGGTTTCGGCGGTCACGGCGTAGATCGCAAGTTTAACTTTGGTGTCGAGATCCTGGTCGGGCATTCGTCGCGGGTTTTATTATAGCTCTGCGCCACCACACACCCACGCTCGCCCTGATCGGCTTCGCTTATTAGTGCTGAACATTTTCATTTCGTTGTCGCCAATCTCAGCCCAAGAAAAACGAACAGCGCACCGGCGGTGCGATTAAGCCACTGCGAAATTGTTTCGTTCTTGCGAACCCGTTCGCTGAAGACGGATGCAAACCAGGCCAGAACCAAACACCAGATTGTCCCGGTCGTGACAAATGTGAGACCGAGCAATATGAACGCCGGAACTTTTGCGTTCGATGCGGGATCGATGAATTGCGGAAGAAACGCTAGAAAGAACAACGCGACTTTTGGATTCAGAATATTCGTCAGAATTCCCTGGCGAAACGCAGCGATTCTCGTGCGCCGGCGAAAATTGGACGGCAAACTCAACTGTTTGCGGCGGTTCAGAATCATTTTGGTTCCCAAAAAAATCAGATAGGCGGCGCCGATAAGTTTGATCGTGCCAAAGGCGACGGCGGAAGTAGCCAAAATTGCGGAAAGTCCGAGAGCCGCGGCGCAGGTATGAAAAATACTGCCGATAGAAATTCCAACCGCTGATGCAACTCCAGCTTCGCGTCCCTGCGCGATGCTGCGTCCCAAAATGTAAAGCGTGTCAGGGCCCGGTGTCAGATTCAGCAGAATGCCGGCGGCGAGAAATAATCCGAAATCGTGAATGCCAAACACAATGGGTTGAGTTAATCAGACTTTCGCCGTTTATGAATGAAACTTTTTCGGCGCCGGACCGGTCTGCCCCCGCCGGGGCTCCGGCTGACAGACATCGTGCGCCGTCGTTCGGTGAAGCGTTTCGATTTTGGGTGAAGCTGGGATTCATTTCTTTTGGTGGGCCGACTGGACAGATCGCGATCATGCAGACCGAGCTGGTGGAAAAGAAAAAATGGATCAGCCAGTCGCGATTTCTGCACGCGCTGAATTTTTGCATGCTGCTTCCCGGACCGGAGGCGACTCAACTGGCAATTTATGTGGGCTGGCTTCTGCACAAAATCCGTGGCGGCATCGTGGCCGGCGCGTTCTTCGTAATTCCGTCGGTCTTCGTTCTCTGGGCCCTGAGTTATATCTACGCCGCGTTCGGCAATCTGCCGTGGATTGCCGCAATCTTTTATGGCCTCAAACCGGCGGTGACCGCGATCGTCCTGGTGGCGGTCATTCGAATCGGTCGAAAAGCACTGAAGAATTTCGTAATGTGGGCGCTGGCCGCGCTCGCGTTCGTGGGGATTTATTTTTTTAAGGTACCTTTTCCAGCGATCGTTTTTGGAGCCGGGATTGTTGGATTTGTAGGCGGCGTTTTTTGGAAGAATTCATTCGTCACTGTCTCGACTCAGAATAACGGCGACAGGTCGCCCGTCCTCAGCGACGACCAGGAATCGCCACCGCACACCAAACCGAATTTGCGACGCGCAATCTTAGTTTCGGTAGTTTGCATCGGACTGTGGCTCGTCCCCACGATCCTTGCCGGCGCGGCTCGCGGTTGGAACAGCACCTTGTTCAAGGAAGGATTTTTTTTCAGTAAAGCAGCGGTTGTGACGTTTGGCGGCGCCTACGCAGTGCTTCCTTACGTCGCGCAACAAGCGCTGTATCATTATGATTGGCTAAAGCCGGGCCAAATGATGGACGGTCTCGGTCTCGCCGAGACAACGCCCGGGCCGTTGATCATGGTTTTGCAATTTGTCGGATTCATGGGCGCTTGGCAGCATCCGGAAGGGTTGCCGCCGATACTGGCCGCTACCCTTGGAGCGATGATCACTACCTGGGCGACTTTTACTCCGTGTTTTCTTTGGATTTTTGTCGGTGGACCGCACATCGAACAACTGCGCGGGAACGAAAAGCTGACGAATGCGCTCTCGGCGGTGACGGCCGCGATCGTCGGTGTGATTTTAAATCTCGCGGTGTGGTTTGCGCTCCACGTCTTTTTTCCGAATGCCGGCGCGATCGATTGGTTTGCCGTAATTCTTTGCGCCGCGGCGTTCCTCGCGATGTTTCGCTACAGGATCGACATCATTCCAATTGTTCTCGCGAGCGGATTGGTTGGCCTAATTTATAAAATGTTGTGGAGGTAGCGGCGATTTGACCTCAATCGCCATGGCGGCTCGGTGAGCCGCCTACCCTGCCGCCGCGGAAGTATGCAACGCGATCCGGTTCCCTTCCGAATCGATGATGACCGCGCGAAAGCCGTGTTCGCCG
>JAJPJU010000178.1 GCA_021324035.1 Spartobacteria bacterium
GAACGTGGGTCGGCCGGGACTCGAACCCGGAACCAACGCCTTAAAAGGGCGCTGCTCTACCGATTGAGCTACCGACCCGTTCGGGAACAAGTTGTCTAATCCACTTTGAATATCGTCGCAACATCGTGATAGTCGCTCCTACAAAATGAAACTTTCCTGGACCCTGTTCTTTGCGCTCGCCTTGAGTGCCAACGCCGCCGAATTCGATCTCGCGGCCAAATCCACCAACGAGCTTGGCGTTGATCTTTATCGACAGTTTGCCACCGGCGGCCAAAACATTTGTTTGTCGCCGTATTCCATTCAAAGCGCGCTGGCCATGACGTTTGCCGGCGCCGAGGGCGATACCCGCGCTGAGATGGCGCGAGTTCTCCATTTTCCGAACAACGACACCGCGATCCATGCATCGTTCGCAGCTCTGCAAGCTTCGCTGGCTGAAATTCCGCAGAAGACCGCGAAGATTGCCGACCGATCAAAACAGGCCGGCGGACCAAGCGAGCCAATCACTCTTGCGATTGCGAATCGGCTGTTTGCTCAATCCGATTACGAATTTCGCGACAGCTTTCAGCAACTGATCAAGAAGTTCTACGGCGCGCCTTGTGAGGCGCTCGACTTCAAGAAAGATCCGGAAGCGGCACGAGCACACATCAACAAGTGGGTGGCCGACCAAACTCGCGACCGAATCCGCGACCTGATTCCGCAGGGAGGAATAGAAGCGCTGACCCGGATGGTTCTTGCAAACGCAATTTATTTCAAAGCGCCGTGGGGAACCGAATTCAAGGAAGGGTTAACCAAACTAAAACCATTTCGGGTCCACGGCGGTGCGCCGGTAAACGTGCCGATGATGGAACAACAAAAAACTCTTGGTTACGCAAAACGGGAAGGTTTTGTGGCGGTGACGATCCCCTACTCCGGCAGCGATCTGCAATTCGTGATTCTCCTTCCCGATGATGTCGATGGATTCGCCAATCTCGAATACAGACTGAGTAACGAGATTTTGGCGGACTGCATCAGACTGCCGGCAGAGGAGGTCGATCTTGAGCTGCCGAAATTCAAGTTTGAGCCGCCAACGATCGCGCTGGCAGACAATTTGAAAGAGCTCGGAATGCAAATGTCTTTCGATGTTCCTCAGGGCAGCGCCAACTTCGACCGAATGTCACCGCGCAAGACCGACAAATACCTGGCGATTTCGAATGTGTTTCACAAAACATTCATTGCGGTGGATGAAAAAGGAACGGAAGCCGCCGCGGCCACGGCCGTTGTCATGCGGGAGGTTTCAGCGCGATTCGAAAAGCCGAAGGAACCGATTCACGTCAAAGTCGACCGGCCGTTTTTTTACGCGATCCAGCACGTGCCGAGCGGCGCGTGTTTGTTCGTGGGCCGCGTCACCGATCCACGATGAAATTGCAGGGCGTTTAGGACGGACGCCGAATAGCTTCGCAGAAGCGCCCTACAACAACGCCTCGTAACTTAATTCGCCGTTCACAATTTTCGCCGCTGATGTGAACGGATGCGGCTCAATTTTGTTGTGGTTGAGGATGTGCAGCACTTCGACTCCCCGCGATTTCAAATAATCCGAGATCAACGATCGATGACAACGCCACCAGACCGCTTCCGCGCACATGATCGCTGTTGGTCCGGACGTTTGAGCCACGTTCATCAGCCGTTCGATGCCTTTTCGAAAATCTTCCGTTTCCATGTAATCGGCGTAACCGCGAAACGATTCATTGCGCCACGCCGTATTTTTTGAGTCAGGGTTGGTTTTCCGCCGGCCACCCAGCTCCGGGAAGTGTTCGTAACCAATGCCGGCATCGGCCAGCGATTTCGCCAACGCTTCGCGCCCGAATTGCGGATAGCGTCTCGAACCGGGAAACATCCGCACGTCGGCCACGACACTGATTCCGCCTTCTCTGAGCAGCGAAATGAAATCATCGATCTGGCGCGTCGAATGCCCGATCGTCCAAATCTTCGGCACCTGTTCTGAGATCATGATTTTGTGAACAACATGTGTGGATCGGTGAATAAGGTTTTTTGGAATTTTATCGTAATCGTTCCTGATTTTTTTTAAAAAACTTCCTTAACACTCGGAGGTGAATCGATGCGATTAAGAAAAGCGCGGGTAAGAAAGTATCGTAGTATTCGCGATACAGGTTTTTTCGATATTGAGCCCGGTAAAACCATTTTGGTCGGGCCTAACGAAGCGGGGAAGAGCGCTTTGCTGGAAGCATTGCAGCGGCTCAATCCGCCTTGTGCGATGCGGAACTTCGACGCCCTGCGCGATTATCCGCGTGCCGAGTTCGATGACATCGTCGCCGGAAAAGTTCGTCTCGAAGAGACTACGATTGTCGAAGGCCATTTCGATCTCGATCCACCCGACAAGGAAGCGATCCCGGCGGAGTTCCGGGATTGTCGCTACATTTACGGGCGGCGGGTGGACAACACGGCGTGGCATTCACTCGACGGCGGACCCGTGGCGGTGAAATTCGGCGACCTGAAAAAGGATTTGCTGCGTTTGATCGAGCATATCGAGTCGCGCGCGCCACGCACTCCGGATGGATTTCCGGCCGGCCCCAC
>JAJPJU010000340.1 GCA_021324035.1 Spartobacteria bacterium
ATGTACACGACGCTCCTAACGGAGCTGAAGCGCGGATTGCGCGACATGTACACGACGCTCGTAACGGAGCTGAAGCGCCGGCGGCGCGACATGATTATAGATCCAACAGTTTAACGATTAGCTCCGATAGGAGCGGCACGCCCGATTCACCCGCTGATCCAGCGGTTATATATGAGCTGTCGGCAAATGTCTCGCGTTTCATCCCCAACCCATATTGGTAACGCGCAGTTCGTGCCAATCGGAACCAGGCGATGAACAGGCGGGGGCGGGAATCGAACCCGCGAATAGCGGTTTTGCAGACCGCAGCCTTACCACTTGGCTACCCCGCCGTTAGCGGAAGTGGAGGGTAACGCGCGAGGAAAACGTGTCAATGTTGCCGCCGCATAATCCGCGGCCTGAGAGAGAAATCTTGCCTGAGCGCCGATAGAAACCGGCGCACCGATTCGCCTTCGTTCGCGAACTTACTTTGGCGATTTGACGGTGATCTGCGATTTCGCGTCATCGCCGACGACGATAAAACGCCCCTGATACGGAGGCTGTGTTTTCGTCGGATAGGGCGAACGAATGATCGCGAAACCCTGCGCGCCGAGCGCAAGGCTCAACAGAACGCCGAGGGCGAACGTCTTCATATTGCTGTTTCTCTCTGCATCATTTGTGCCATGGAAAAGTGCAAGTCGAGACGGGCTTAGTGGGTGAAGCACCACCGGCAGGCGGGATGGGCGGACGATTTCGAGACAACATGCCCGGGAAAATCCAAAGCAACAGCAGTCCGCAGCATGTTCACGTTCCGCTAACGGAGCGGAAAGTAGCACCCTGGGCCCGGTTGTCGATATTTTTTATACAACCGGAGCTATCGTGACTTTCGATTTGGAATTTTCGAATTAACTTCAAGCCGCTCAACGGGCGTGGCTTTACGCGTGCGGACGATTGAAGGCAATCGCCCTGCCCACAGGCCGCGACCGTGGCAGAATTTTTGGTTTCAGCTTAATCTCTGGTCCGATGCCACAATTTTCCTATCGCGCGCCCGCCTTCGCCAAGGCTAGGGCGTGGCATGATCTTGGATTTCGCGTTAATTATTGATCCAATGCCGCAGTTTGCTTATCGCGCGCGTGATGCGCAGGGCGCTCTGGTCGAAGGCGTGCTGGATTGCGCCGATCGTTCGATCGCGATTCGACAGATTGAGCAGAAGCGCTGCATTCCAATCAAGATAGAGGTTATCGACGGCAAGCCGCAGCCAACCCGAAAAGCGGCTGCGGCGCCCAAAGTTGGAATTGCATCCGCGCCAGCTCCGATCCAAAGCCTCAAGATTCCGCACGGCCAGTTGCTGATTTTCACGGAGCAGCTGGCCCACCTTTTGCAGGCGGGCATGACCCTGGATGAGGGATTATCGATTCTCGAGAAGCGCCTGAAGCAACCGCGCGTCCAACAAATGACGCGCTACCTTCACCAGGCATTAGTCGACGGCCGCAGTTTCTCGCAGGCGTTGCGCGAGATGCCGAAGATTTTTCCGCCGTTGTATGTGAATTTGGTCGCGGCGGGCGAAGCCAGCGGCGCGCTTCCGGAGATTTTACTAAGGCTGGTAAAGCACCTGATGCAGGCGAAAAATCTGCGGGATCGCGTTCAGCAGGCGCTGATTTATCCGGCATTCCTCGCAGTGGCCGGCGCCGGACTGATCACCGTATTCATCACTTATATGGTTCCCCAGCTGACCGGATTCATGTCCCAAATCGGCGGCGCGCTTCCGTTGCCGACCCGCATCTTGATGGACATCAATCATGCGATCGTCACTTACTGGTGGCTGGCGGCGCTTATCGCCGTGGGAGTCAGTGTGGGCTTTCGCGCTTTTGTCCGAACGGATGAAGGCCTTCTAACTTGGGACCGTTTTCGATTAAGGATTCCCGGCTACGGCCGGGTGATTCGCTATAGCTACTACGCCCAATTTTCGCGAACGCTCGGGACCCTAATGCAAAATGGCATTCCCCTGCTCCGCGCGCTCGATCTGGTCAGTGAGATCGCCGGCAATCGTTATCTGGAATTAAAATTGACCGAAGCACGGCGGGCCGTGGTGGATGGCGCGACTCTTTCAGCCTCGTTGAGTTCGCAGCGAATTTTTCCCGACCTGTTCACCGACATGATGGCCGTTGGAGAACAAACCGGACGATTTGGCGAGACAATGCAAACGATCGCTGATGTTTATGAACGGGAGTTGGACCGAAACGTCGCTGTCATCTCACAATTAATTCCCCCGGTAATCATCGTCATAATCGCACTTGTGGTTGGCCTTGTTGTTTACAGTATTTTGTCCGCAGTTTTTGAAGCCACACACAGCTTGCAGTTTCGCCCACATTAATATACGGTGCGCGACGAAATGGTGTTTCGTTTCACCGCGCTGATTCTTCTGATCGGCGCAGCGTCGTCGGCAGTCGCCCAAGAAGCCATCAGCAACGGTTTGCCGCCAACCGGAGATACTGACAGCGCGCCGATCTCAGATATTGCATGGATCGATCTGCGCCAGCAATCAACCACCAACTCCCGCCCGCAGACCGCGCCGGATTGGGTCGAAGCTGTCAATATGACCTCGGACGGCGCGGGAAAAACGATTTTCCGAATACGGGTATCGGCACCCTCGCCCGACGCTACCGTCATGTTTCTGCGTCTGTTCTTTGATGACAATGAGAAGGCCCGTCCCGAAGTCGTCGCCTGGGATGAATCGGGAACCCAGGTCATTCGTTCGGGCGCACTTGGTTCCGGGATCGGTTTGCCAAGCTCGGACTCAGTCATGATCCCGATGAAAGGAATTTCAACCGTGGACGTCGAAGTTCCCGGCGACGGCAAAACGGTGCGGGCCGCTTATCTCGATTGGATGGTGAGCAGTGAAGTTGTGCATCCAGTCAACGCTGAACGTCGCGACCTGATTCCGGAGCCGTTCTCGTCGATGCCGCCGTTGCATTCGCCTGATCAGGACGAGGAAGACTTCGGAACAGTCACCGCAACCCTCGCGAATGAAGCCATTTCGATGGGCGCCGATTTTGAACATGCGGCCACGTTTCAATTTAAGATGGAAGAAGCACCGTTGATGGCGCTGCTCACGTTTGAGGTCGCGAGCCCCCTGGTCGATTCGCCGCCGGAAGTATACGTAAATGGAGAAG
>JAJPJU010000365.1 GCA_021324035.1 Spartobacteria bacterium
ACGCCCTACAATTGAGCGTTATTGCGCTGCCGGAATCGGCATGATTCCTTCCTGTCGGGCTTCATCAAGATCGATTTTCTGATAACCGGGATCGCCCTTGTCGAATTTTTCCGCGTTCTTGGCCAGATCTTCCGAAGCGATCTGGATTGCGCGAGCAAACGATCCCCACGCTTTTGTTTGCTTGACGCTGTCCGGAAGTTTTTCCCGAAGCGCGGTCAATGAGCCCGGCTCGCCCTGCTTGGGTTCATCGCTCGCTTTTGGAACTCCGATAATGGTGGTCTCCAAACCCACGAACGCCGATTTGTCCGGCTTGGTGTAAAAGCCGATGTACATGTGGCCGGGAATCGTCACCAGAAATGGCTTGATCGACAGCTTACGCAAAACTGACGCGAACATGACGCTGCCGTCGGCGCAGTTTGCCTGGGAATTGGTGATCGATTGATCCACGAATCGAATGTACTGGCTGTAAACCACCTCCGATCCGCCGGGTGTAGTGGTGGTCGAGCTATATTGGATTCCCCGCTTTTGCAGCGCGGTCCATACCGCAAACACTTGTTGCAACACTGAGGCCTCATCGTCGCCTTGATAATGCAGGAACGCGTTTACGATTTTCGTGTCGAGCGCTTCCTTCAAGATTTTGTCCAGCATCGGATGGTTTTCATTTACATAGGCGGCGAACATCCACCCGAGCGAAGCCGCACCGGCAATGAAGTTTTCGTCGTTAATGGTTTCTTCGTCGTTGCTCACGCCGAACGGGCAATCATTGAGTGAGCGGATCTGCAACGTGTCCACTTTGTCGCCCGCTGGCTCGCCGTCGATCTCGACCGCGAAATCGACACTCAATGGGACCTGCTGGGTCATTTTCCGAAGGTGGTCGAATTTATAATTTACTTTTGGGGCGATGAAATAATCTTCATCAGCGTCGGGTAATTCACCTTCCCAGACGGATTCGTTCATCAGGTCATTGCCTTTGAGCGTGACTTTCACCTTCGTGTTAGCCGCCGGGGAATGGATCTCGATGCCGACCAATCCGAACCGGTCTCCAAGTAACGAAGCATCCTTCTCCTCGCCTTCGTAATCATCCGAGTCGACCGGACGAACTGAAGCGGTGGAGATAAGGAGAGATGGAAATAATTGATGATCCATGTTCGCTTCAGGTTCCCATTCGACATCCGCGGCGTGAAGGCGCGGCGTTGCAAAAAGAACGAGCAGAAGAACGACGGCGAAAACCAGGGATCTCATAGGCCGAAGTTTGTTCAGCATCCGCTGCGCAGGCAAGCATTTACGCGCCGCGCTGATTGTCAGATGCCGCCGGATTTGCTTGCTGTTCCGCATTTTTTCTGCGCAGATTTTGGCCGCTAACTCCAGCTCAACCTCAACCAAGAATTTTCTTATGGGCGCAAACGAAGCACTTGAACATGCCGAACACGCCAGCCACGCGCACGGCTCGAAACAAATGGGCGTAACCATGGCGATACTGGCGGTACTGATCGCCTTTTGCGCGGCCATGGTCGGATCGCAACGGCAGGAATTAATGACAACATTGCTCGACCAGAGTTGGGCTCATTCGAGCTGGGTTGCTGCTTCCATCAGATCAAGCATGGTCGCTTCCGATTTGCAGAAACTCCATGGCCAAGCCGGCGCGGCTACGAATCCGACGTTGCCTGGGTTGCTACGCCTCGACTCCGACTACGCGACTGAAACCAAACTGGCGAAGGAGTGGGACGACGCTTGCGAACCACTGATCGACGCGCATTACGACGCGGCCGAAGGTTACGAACATGCGCAGTTGATCGCGGAGCTGGCGCTAATCATTTGCTCAGTTGGCATTCTCCTGAACAATCGGACGGCATGGCTTGCCGCGCTGGCAGTCGGCGCGGTGTGTGTAGTGTTTATCGTTTGGACGTTCATTAGCGCTCGCGGCGAAGTGGAAGAAAATCATCACAAAGTTGAGCATGCCGAGAAAGCGTACGACGAGCACACCGAAAATGACCTCGATTCCAAAGGGCGCGATCAACTGTTGAACGATCTCGATCCGGGCGGAAAGATTCGCGCGACTTTTGCGACCGAAACCAAGCACGGCGAGGAGCCATCGAAGGCAACGCCGGAAAAACACGACCAGGCAAAGCCGCAAAAAGAAAAAGACGAAGACGAATAAGGGCAGGCGTCGGTTTGATCCGGCGGTAGATTTGTAGGCCGTCTCTGTGAGACGGCGTTTCTTGATTGGCGTCTGGCACAGACGCACTACAATCATCGGTTTTCGCCCGCCTATGTATTCATACAACGCTCTTCTGCTTCGCGCTCTCTTACTCGTTGGTCCATGCTGCATACCGCTCGTTCAGGCCGCCGACGCGCCGCCCGCGAAGCTCAAATACGGCAGTTGGGGATTTGATCTTGCCGGCATGGATAAGAACACCAAGCCGGGCGACGATTTTTTCCGTTATGCCAACGGAACCTGGATCGATAACACGCAGATTCCTCCGGACAAGCCGGCTTATTCGCTTCGGCTTGCCATGACCGATTTGACCGAGCAGAGACTCAAGGATCTGCTCGAAGCGGCCGGCGCCAAAGCGACCGACAATCCATCATCGCTCGAAGAAAAAGCCGGCGCATTTTATCACTCCTTCATGGACGAAGCCCATGTCGATCAGCTCGGCGCAAAAGCGATTGATCCTGAGTTGAGCGACATCAAGAACGCAAAGACCCGAGACGATTTCTCCGGTTTGATGGGGCGCTCGACGATCGATTTCGAATTCTCGCTGTTCAATCCCGCGATCGACGTGGATCTAAAAGACCCGAACAAATACGCGTTCTATCTTTCGCAGGCCGGACTTGGCCTTCCGGATCGCGATTATTATCTCAAGCCCGATTTCGCGCCGCAAAAAACCGCCTACCAGAACTACGTGGTTACAGTTTTGAAATTGTTGAACTGGCCCGATCCGGACAAAAGCGCAAAGGACATCGTCGATTTCGAAACCAAAATCGCCTCAGCCAGCTGGACTAAGGCGCAGCAGCGGGACCTGAACGCCATCTACAACCCGATGTCGATTGCGGAACTCAAGAAGTTCGCGCCTGGTTTCGCGTGGGAGAAATTTCTGGCTGAAGCAAAGATGCCGAAACTGGATCGCGTGATCGTCGCCGAGAAAAGCGCGTTCCCGAAGATCGTCGACGTTTACGCGAAGACTCCGATCGAGACGATTCGGGCGTGGCAGGAATTTCACGCTGCGGATAACGCTGCGCCGTATCTTTCAAAGCCTTTTGCGGATGCGTATTTCGAACTGCACAACAAAACGCTGTCCGGCCAAAAGGAACAACAAGCCCGCTGGAAGCGAGCGATTACGACGGTCAGTGGCGGTGATTTCGGCGTCGGCGATCGCTTTGGAACTTTCGGCACGATGGGATTCGGCGTCGGCCAGCTTTACACCGAAAAATATTTTCCACCGGAAGCGAAAGCGAAAATCCAATCATTGGTGGATAACTTGAAAGCGGCCTACCGGGCGCGGATTGAGAAACTTGATTGGATGGGGCCTGACACCAAAAAGGAAGCGCTGAAGAAACTCGATACTTACACGATCAAAGTCGGCTATCCGGATCATGCCTGGGATTATTCCAAACTCGTTATCCATGCGAACGATTTGACCGGCAACGTCAAACGATGTGCGGAACTTGATTGGGATTTTTATACCGGGCGATTTACCGCACCGGTGGACCGCGCGGATTGGAGCATGACGCCGCAAACCAACGACGCTTACAACGGAAGTTTGCGCGATATTGTTTTCCCGGCAGGAATTTTGCAGCCGCCGATTTTTGATGCGGATGCCGACCCGGCGATCAACTACGGCGCGGCCGGTGGCGTGATTGGTCACGAACTAACTCATGGATTCGACGACCAGGGCCGCAAAATCGACGCTTCGGGAACATTGCGCGATTGGTGGACCAAAAAGGACGCGGAAACATTCCAGGCGCGCGCGAAAGTGCTGGGCGCGCAATATTCGAAATACGAACCGATTCCCGGAGTGCACGTGAACGGTGAACTCACCATGGGCGAGAACATCGCCGATCTCGGCGGCTTGACTCTGGCTCTCGACGCCTATCGAGCGTCGCTGAAAGGACAACCAGCGCCGGTGCTCGACGGATACACCGGAGATCAGCGGGTATTGTTGGGCTGGGCGCAGGCCTGGCGCGGAAAAGTCACCGATGATTACGTGAAGAAACAGGTAGTGAGCGACCCGCATTCGCCGCGGCAGTTTCGGGTGATCGGCCCAAGCAGGAACACCG
>JAJPJU010000048.1 GCA_021324035.1 Spartobacteria bacterium
CCGGCGGAGAGCCGAGCTCCGGCGCCGTATCCTCGGTCTTCAGCGGCACCGTCTCCGGTTTCGTTAATAACAACGCCGGCCCGGGGGACTGTTCGACAATCCCGGCAGGGCCGGAGCTTGTCAGCGCCGCATCGCGACTAACTCACGGCAGCGTCGGAGCGTTTGACGTTCCAATGCCTTTGGACGGATCGGGCATCGAGCCGCGCAGCGCTAACGGCAACTACACCATCGTGCTGCATTTCGATCAGCCGATACAGAGCGGAACTGCTGCGGTCACAGCCGGCTCCGGGAGCGCAGGCGCCGTCAGCTTCAATGGAAACGATATGATTGTGAATCTAAGTGGAGTAGGCAACGCCCAGAGACTTACTCTCACTGCAACCAATGTGACCGCAGTCGGCGGCGGAGTGTTGAACTCAGCGAGCCTCAACGTCGGATTCCTAATCGGGGATACCAACGCTGATAAATTCACCGACGCGGTTGATGTCAGTCAGACCAAGTCCCAATCCGGTAATTCAGTGACAAATTCAAACTTCCGTGAAGATGTGAACGCCGACGGATTCATCGACGCCATCGACACGTCCCTCGTGAAATCGAAATCAGGAACGGCATTGCCGTAACAGTTTTTCTCCAGGCAGCGGCAATATTTGGTAACGACTTTTCGGCTGAGGCGAGGCGTCCGACTTCGTGACGAAGTTCGATTCTGCTCTCATGAAGAAAAATCTGCGCCTTTATCTTGCCGCCGCTTTCTTACTCACCAGTGCCGTTCTCAGCTGGTCCGCGTTCAAGAATTTCGCGCTGATCCCGATGGCTCAGCCAATTGCGAGCAATTCCGGAGATTCGATTATTTTCAATACCCAGATGGGGCACTCGTTCTGGAACGAGATGATGGTCTCACTGCTGCGCGATCTGCCGCATTCCCGCCAGATCAATAGCGCGGCGCCGTCGTATGCGATGAAGGCTGCTGGCAAACATGCGCGTGGGGGTATCCAAAATCCGCCAAATCTCGCGCCGATTGTGAGCGACGCCGTGACTCCCGCGCTCTCCCTTCCGCTGGCTAGTCTTCCATCAGTGAATCCGCACTCGGCCTGGGTTGAGCAACCGGAACCAAAAACTCCGGCGAGCCGGTTGCCCACATTGCCGCGCAATCCCCAAGAGACAGACCGCGTGGTTCAAACTTCTGCTGCGACTGCCGCGATGCCTGCGGTCGGCACTTCTTTCGAAGGAATGAATATCAGCAGCGCATGCGGAAACTGTTTGCCTCCGGATCCAAATGGAGCTGTTGGCCCCAGTCACTACGTCCAAATGGTGAATTCCGATATTGCCGTGTACAGCAAGACCGGAGCGACGTTAATGGCTCCGGTAGCGATCAATAGTCTCTGGTCGGTGACGCCCAATTCCGAATGCTTCACCCATAACAATGGCGATCCGATCGTGCTGTACGATCAATTGGCAGATCGTTGGCTCGTAAGCCAGTTCGTGGTCCAGGCCGCCACGGAAAATTACGCACAATGCATTGCGATTTCTCAAACTAACGATCCGACCGGCGCCTACTACCTCTACGAATTCGATGAGAGCGCGGATGTCTTCAACGATTACCCGCACATCGGCGTTTGGCCGGACGCTTACTACATGAGCACCAATCAGTTTCCGAATTCGACTACCGGCACCGTCGCCGCCGGCGCCTGGGCGTTTGAACGCGAAAAAATGATTCAAGGTCAACCGGCGCGCTACATCATGTTTGACGAAACGCCGCTCGCTCAAAATTGCGTGGCCGGCAACTGCACTTACACGCCTCTCGGTCAATTGCCCACTACCCTCGACGGGAAAACCCCGCCGCCTCCGGGAACACCTAATTATTTCGTTGAGACTGACGACACCAACACCCCGGAAACACCGCCTGCGACCGGCTTTCACGACGAAATGCACATTTGGAAGTTTCACGTCGACTGGAACAATCCGGCGAACTCTAGCTTTGGCGTCGGATCAAGCGCGCCCTCGGCGGTTCCCGGTTTTACCGGTCAATATGCGGGCGCCGCCGGCCAGCCAAATTTCATTCTGCCAATCGCCGATTATCTCGCGTCGGGATGTCAGATCGAAAACGGGCCTAACGACTGCACACCGGAAAAAATCGCGCCGCCGCAACCCGCCCAATATCTCGACGTCCTAGGCGACCGGCTGATGTTTCGACTGACCTATCGCAACTTCGGCGACCATGAATCACTGGTGGTGAACCAGACGGTTGATACTCCGAGCGATCCAAACACAACCGGCCGAAACGGAGTTCGTTGGTATGAGCTGCGCAATGTCAGTTCGACGCCGGTGGTTTATCAGCAGTCCACTTTTGCGCCACTGCAGGATCCAACCAACCCGCTCTGGCGCTGGATGGGAAGCGCAGCGATGGATCACAGCGGCGATCTCGCGCTTGGCTACAGCGCCAGCGGCCCCAACTATTTTCCCTCGCTGCATTACGCCGGACGTTTGGCGACCGATCCGCTCAACGATCTCACTCAAGGCGAAGGCGTGCTCTTCGCCGGATTAGGGATCGAAGCGAACACCGGGATCTTTCCATTCCGCAATCGATGGGGTGACTATAGCGCGCTGTCGGTTGATCCAACCGACGATTGTACATTCTGGTACACCAATGAATACCTTGCCCCCAATTCGCCGACCGACATTTTGCCGGTGGACTGGCACACGCGCATCGCAAGTTTCCGGTTCCCGCAATGCGTGAGCCCGAGTTCAGTCACTGTGTTGAGCGCGGTTTCACGCAAGACTCACAGCTTCGCCGGAACCTTTGACGTTCCGCTGCCCTTGACCGGAGGCGGAATCGAAGACAGGAGCGGCGGACCAAACGGAAATCATCAAATCGTGGTCACTTTCGCTGCGCCGGTAACATTCAGCGGCGCAACCACTTCATGCGGCAGTGCATCAAGCACGAGCACCTCGGGGAACGCCGTCACGATTAATTTAACCGGCGTTCCAAATGCGTCGGTCTGTTCGGTAACATTGCAGGGAGTGACCGATGGTTCATCCGCCCCTGGAGATGCGACTTTCCCGGTGAATTTTCTGCTCGGGGATACCAACGCCGACCGTTTCACGGACGCAATCGATGTTAGCCAGACCAAGTCGCAATCCGGCAACGCAGTCACCGGTTCCAACTTCCGCGAGGACGTAAACGTCGATGGATTTATCGATGCGGTCGACACTTCGCTGGTCAAATCGAAATCGGGAACAGCGCTGCCATAACCGACAGACCGCAGTTCGTGGAACCTCGCCAGATCAATGCTGCCCGGGCCATGCATCCGATTCGTACGCGAGATACGAAAAATTAAATCGAAGCAATGAAAACAACCGCCAGATACCCCATCGCCTTTCTCCTTATCGCCTTAGCAATTTTCTTAGGCCTCAGCGCTGAAGCAGCCAAAAAAAAGAAATCAGCTGTCCGGCGAACCGCTCCGGCGACCAGTGTCACCACAGCGACGCCATCGGCGAGTCCGGTTCCCAGATTCTTTGTTTATAAATCGCCGGACGGAGTTGCTGACAGCGCGGGCGAGCCCTCCGTCGGCAGCAACTGGACACGCGAAGCCGTCGATCATAACACGAACATCAACGGGACTACCAATAACATTCAAAATGGCGGCACTTCGCTTTACTTCGGCGGGTTTCTGCCGGCGATGGCAAA
>JAJPJU010000011.1 GCA_021324035.1 Spartobacteria bacterium
AAAGCGCCCAAGGCTGCGCCGGTTAAGGTCGGTGAAGAAATCGTGGCTCGCGCTGAACCGGTGAATCAGGGCGATATCAACGCGACCCGCGATTGGATCCGGAATTCCAACCCGACTCCGGAACAAATCGATCAGCGCGCCGACGCGGCGCCCCGCTGACTAATCTTTTCCGCCGCCGTCGGTGCTGGTTGTTGTTTGCGCGGCCGGTGCCGGAGAAACATTTTTTTCCAGGGCGACGGCCAGGACTTCGTCGACGTTCTCTACCGGAACGAATTTTATTTTCTGTTTCGCTTCCTCCGGAACATCGACCAGATCTTTCTCGTTCAACTTCGGAATGATGACTGTTGAAATTCCCGCGCGCATCGCGGCCAGACTTTTTTCCTTGAGTCCGCCGATCGGCAAAACCAATCCCCGCAACGTGATTTCACCTGTCATCGCGACGTCAGAGCGCACCGGTCTGTTGGTGAACAGTGACGCCAGCGCAGTGAACATCGCGATTCCGGCCGACGGTCCATCTTTTGGCACCGCGCCCGCCGGAACGTGCACGTGAATGTCCATGTCCTTAAAATCTTCCGCGGTAACGCCGATTTGTCCGTTGCGACTCCGAACCAGACTCAGTGCCGCTTGCACTGATTCTTTCATCACGTTTCCAATTTGCCCGGTTAAGGTGACGTTGCCTTTGCCAGGATACCGGGTCGCCTCGATGTGCAAGACCTCGCCGCCGTACGGAGTGTAAGCGAGCCCCGTCACAACGCCCGGCTGACTGGTTTTCAGTTTGCTTTCGCGCACGTAACGGGCCGGGCCGAGCGTTTGGCCGACGAATTCCGTCGTGATATCGACGTGCCGACATTCACCGCGCGCACATTTCGACGCCACCGCCCGGCAAATCGCGCCGATCTGCCGTTCGAGCTCGCGGACGCCGGCTTCGTGCGTGTAATCGTTAATGATTTGCCGGATTCCTTCATCCTGGAATTCGCATTGCTCGGGCTTGAGTCCGTTTTCTTCGAGTTGCCGCCGCACCAGGTACCGCTTGGCAATCTCCAGTTTTTCGCGCTCGGTGTAACCTGGCAGCGAAATCACTTCGATCCTGTCTCGCAACGGCTCGGGAACTCCATCAATGTAGTTGGCCGTGCCGATAAAAATGACCTGCGACAAATCGAACGGCACGTCGAGATAACGATCAACGAACGCATTGTTCTGGCGGGGGTCGAGCACTTCGAGCATCGCGCTCGCCGGATCGCCGCGAAAATCGGCGCCGATCTTGTCGATTTCATCCAGCATGAAAACGGGATTGCGTGTACCCGCGCGGCGCAATTCCTGGATGATTCGACCCGGCATTGAACCGATGTAAGTCCGTCGATGGCCGCGAATTTCCGCTTCATCCCGCATGCCTCCAAGACTGATCCGGACAAACTTCCGGCCAAGCGCGTCGGCGATTGATTGGCCAAGACTGGTTTTTCCGACGCCCGGCGGACCAAGAAAACACAGGATCGGTCCGTGGCCGTGAGGATTGAGTTTGCGCACCGCCAGATACTCAATCAACCGGCGCTTCACTTTTTCGAGATCGTAATGATCACGATCCAGAATTTGTTGGGCCTGGTCGAGATCGATGTGGTCTTCGCTCAAATTGTTCCACGGCAAATCGGCGATGATTTCGATGTAACTGACGATTACCGAATATTCCGGGCTGGCCGGCGGAATAAAATCGAGACGCTTTAATTCGCGTTCCGCCTGCGCCATCACTTCCGGCGGCGGCTTCGCTTTTTCCAATCGCTCGCGCAGTTGCGTGACCTGTTCTTCGCTTCCGGTTTCCCCTTCCCCGAGCTCGTGCTGAATCGCTTTAATTTGGGACCGCAAATACGCGCGACGTTGCGCGTCGGAAAACTGGGACGCCACGTCCTTCTGCAATTTTTCCTGGATCTGTGCGATCTCGAGCTGCGCCGAGATATGCTTTTGAACCATGTCCACGCGTTTCGCGACGTCCATTTCCTCGAGAATTTTCTGCTTCTCCGCCACGTCGACGTTCAAGTTCGGCGCGAGGAAATCCGCCAGCTGGGCCGGTTCGGTGATGTTGAGGACCATCAACCGCGCTTGTTCCGGCGCTTCGGGCGTGAGCTCGAACAATCTCGCAGCGGAATCCCGCAAATTGCGAAACGTAGCTTCCCATTCTTTGGTCTCCGCCGGCGAACTCGATTTCAACAAATCGACTTCCGCGCGAATGAACGGCGACGTAGCCACGACTTTGCGCAAGCTGAAGCGGTCGATCCCGCGCGCGATGATCACCACGTGATCGTCGGCCTGGCGAATCATCTTCAATACCATCGCTACCGTGCCGACAGGATAAAGATCGTCAGGCTCCGGGTCTTCCTTCGCTTCGTCCCGCTGGGTGATCAGGCCGATCATTTTGGTCCGCGGCAAGGTGTCATCAAGTAACTCGATAGATGCCGGACGCCGCACATTCAGCGGCACGATCGTCCCTGGAAAAACCACGAACCCGCGCACCGGCAGAATCGATAATTCCTCAGGGATCCGCGGAGTTTTGCTGTCGTCGTTGACGTCGGCAATGATCGCAGGAGTCGAAGCGTCGCCGGATTTCATTTCCAGTTCCGCCGGGTGCACGAAAATTTGTTCTTCGTTCATGACTCTTGTTTGATGGGCAGCGAGATCCAGAGTAATCCATTGCGCTGCTCCGCGCTTGCTTCGTTGATTTCCACGTCCACCGGCAAAATCACTTCGCGCTCGAACGGCCCGTAATCTATTTCCATGGCCAGCAAACGCACCGCGCGGCCTTCGGCGTGCGACGGCTCCGGCAATTCGCGGGCTCCGCGAATCAACACCCGCTGGGAGTCGACGACCAGATCGATCTGCGATCGTTCTACTCCGGCAAGATCGACACAAATCCGGATGTTTTTCTCGCACCGGTAGGCATTGATGGCCGGCTCCCAGGTATGAGGCGCGAACTGGAACTGCGACCGCGCCAGCTCGTAAGTGACGTCGTGCAACGCGCCGTGGAGCCAGCGCAATTTGATGCTGCCAATCGGGTCCATTTCAACAAAACCACTCTACTCTCTATAATAGACTACGCTCAGCGCGAGCCCGTTGCGTGTCTATTCCAAAATCAGCAGCCGTAAGCGGCTCCAACCGACTTCGCTAGATGTCGATCTTCGTAGCGGATTGGAGCTTCTTCGAACGCACTCTCCAAATAGTCGTGACAATTAAAGCCGCGAGAAACGCTGGGATAAAACCAAACCATAAGTACAGAACGCCGCTTTCAGGATTTACCCATGGATATCTAATCGAAAATTGATCCGAGAACGTTCCCGCCCACCACGCACCGATCATCCACCAGCCGACACTTGCTGGAACACTGACTAGCAACCCGATAAAAATATGCTTTCGGCAAAAGAATCCAACAACACCGCCAACCTGCGGCGAATGATAAAATCAGTTCCGACACGAAGACTCCTCGTTCATCTCATCACTTGTCACTTGTCACTTGTCACTCGTCACTGGTCACTTCTTCTTCCCCGGTCCCCACAAGGCGCGGCCGGGTTTGGCGTCGGTGTGCTCGCCTTCCTTGATCACTTGGACGCCGTTGACGAAAACGTGTTTCACGCCGGTTGCGTATTGATGCGGTTTATCGAACGTGGCGTGATCGGTGATCGTTTTCGGATCGAACACGACCACATCGGCAAACATTCCTTCTTTCAACATGCCGCGGTGATCGAGCTCGAGATTTTGGGCCGGTTGCGCGCTCAGGCGCCGAACCGCTTCGGGTAAGGTGAGAACTTTTTCGTCGCGGCAATATTTACCGAGTACGCGCGCGAAATTTCCGTAAGCGCGCGGATGGGGATTCGATTTCAGGAACGGACCTTCCGGCGCTTGCGACGCTTCATCGGACCCGAACGAGATCCATGGCTTCTGCAGCTCTTTCTTCACGTTCTCTTCCGACATAATGTAGTAAATCGTTCCGACCCGGGATTCGTCTTCCAAAACGAGATCCATCGCGGTATCAATCGGATCTTTGCCGCGCATTTTCGCGACCTCGGCGAGGGTTTTGCCGGTCAGCGGCTTCAATTTGTCCGATTTGAATGCGCAGAGAAGAATTCTGTCCGGCGAGCCGGCCCCGAGATAAAGATTTTCCCATTTGTCGCTATCGATCTGCACTTCAGTTTTGATTTTTTCACGCGCAGCCGGATCGCGCAGACGTTTGAACAATGCCTCGTATCCGCCGTCCTCGGTCCAGGGCGGGAAACAGGCATCCAGTCCGGTGCCGGCAGCGGTGTAGGTGTACATGTTCGCGCGAATTTTTAGACCATCTTTTTGCGCTTTCTCAATCCGGGCGAGGAGTTCGTCTTCTTTTGGCCAGTTCTTCTGGCCGGCAGCTTTGATGTGATAAACCTCTGCCGGAATGTTTGCTTCTTTCGAGATCCGAATCAGTTCGTCAAGCGCCTGGAAAAGCTGATTTCCTTCGCTGCGCATGTGCGAGATGTATTTGCCTTTATATTTAGAGGCGACTTTGCAGAGCTCGATGAGCTCGTCAGTCTTGGCATAAAACGCCGGTGGATAAATCAGCGACGTCCCGATGCCCAGGGCGCCGGCTTCCATCTCCTTGCGCACCAGCTCGCGCATCTGATCCATCTCCTGAGGCGTCGGCGCGCGATCCTCAAAACCGAGCACGTAAGCGCGAATCGTCGTCGCGCCCACGAACGAAGCGACGTTGCAGGAAATTCCGCGCTTCTCCAGAAACTGCAGATATTCCGCGAGCGTGTTCCATTTGATATCATATTTGATATCGGTCTGCTGTTTCATCATGTAAGCGCGCAGTCGATCGTTCACCGGCCCCATCGATTCGCCTTCGCCCATGATTTCCGTGGTCACGCCCTGGCGAAGTTCACTTTGGGACCGCCCATCCTGGATCAGCGACTCGGTCGACCACGAAAGCATGTTGATGAATCCCGGCGCAACCGCGAGTCCGGTCGCATTCACGATCGTTTTCGCGCTGCCTTTCGAATAATCGCCAAGGCCGGCAATGCGATCGCCTTTGATTGCGACATCGACATGCTGCGCGGGCCCGCCGCTGCCATCGTAAACGTCTCCATTGCGAATGATAACGTCGTAATCCTGGGCGAGAGCGGACGAGGCGATCAGCGAAACAATCAGCGCGGATTTCATGCGCCGATTGAAAAATCGCAGTCGGACGATGTCGATCTTAATTATTTCCCAAAGAATTTGGGAAATGGAGCCGTTTAGCGCACCGGCCGAAGTTCGAATTGAACCTCTCCTGACCGGCAGGATACTTTGCGGGGTTACGGCTACTTACCCGACTCGTTTAGCAGTTTGACCAGCTGATCTTTCCAAAGCGCCGCCACAGTATGGCTGCCGTGGCCGCGGGTTTTGTCGCTCAACGGAATAACGATCGCCTGTCCGCGCGGAACCCGTTTGATCTCGCGTTCGAGAATTCCAAGCTCCGGCGGATTAATCAGATCGTCCGCGGAATTAATCGCCAGCAACGGCGCACGAATTTTCTCCAGGTCCGGTTCGGGATCGTAATCGTGTGACGCCTCGATGGCGTAGAGAACGTCGTTCGCGTCGTCAGCTTTGACGATTTGATCGACGAACTTGTCCAAATTTTCGTCGGTCTTCGCGAGGGTCGGCGATTCTTTTTGTCGCAAAACTGGATTGCTGCTCATGAACCAGAGCATTTCGGCGGCGGTGCGGAGACTTGGCGGCTGGGTTTTGTATTCGCCGCCGTTCCACGCGGGATCGTTGCGAATCGCGTCGATCACCATTCTGCGCCAGCCGCGGTTTCGTCCGGAAATCTGGGTTGGCAAACTCGCCAATGGCAGCAGCGCGTCCATGAAGTCCGGATGGGATTCGCCCCAGAGCCAGGTATGCATGCCGCCCATCGAGGTCCCCATAACCAGGCGCGCGTGATTTACGCCGAGCCCGTCAGTTAATAGGCGATACTGCGCTTCGACCATGTCGGCGTAACCGTAGCGGGGAAACTTTGCGTGCAATCCGTCGCTCGGCTTGCTCGATTTGCCATGACCAATTCCGTCGGGCAGCACGATAAAAAATTTCGTCGCATCGAGCGGTTGGTCCTTGCCAAAAAGCTCACCGGCGAACTCGGGCCTGATAAATTGGGCGCCGCTGCCGGTCGTCCCATGCATGATCAGGACCGCGTTCGTTACTTTTCCCGACCCATCTTTTTCGATCTTTCCCAGAGTGCGATAATGAATTTTTAGCGTCGGTAAAGTTTCGCCCGAACTGAATTTGAAATTCGGGATTGTGTAATCGCCTTC
>JAJPJU010000160.1 GCA_021324035.1 Spartobacteria bacterium
GCGCGCAACACCCTCCGGCTTGAGGCCAAGCTGCCGCTCTATGGACACGAAATTTCCGATACCATCAATGTTTGGGAAGCTGGGCTCGACCGCTTCTGCAAAATGGAAAAGCAGGAGTTCATTGGGCGCGAATCGCTGGCGAAAGCCAAAGCATCTCCTATGGTCCGGACTCTTATCGGCCTGGAAATGATTGATCGAGGCATTGCGCGCGATGGCTACAAGGTGCTTGATTCGTCTAGCAAAGAAATTGGATATGTTACCAGCGGCTCGTACGCACCGTTTCTGAAGAAGAACATTGCTTTGGCCTACGTTCCGCCTGAACAAAGCGCCGTGGGATCAGAGTTGCAGGTTGAAATTCGAGGCGCGGGAGTGAAAGCGAAAGTCGTGCCAACGCCGTTTTACAAGAAGCCGAAGAAATCTGACCGACAGTGATTCAGCAGTGTGTGGTAGAGCGGCGCTTCAGCGCTGTGTTAGTCGGAGTAAGGGGAGGGACGCGGCCTGAAAGGGCCGCTCTTCCACTTGTCCTGGCGAGGTTGGCGGTAAAGTGTCAAAAAAAACGAAGCTTGGATTGCCAGAAGCTAGGAGCTGATTTCGAATGTCTTATCCCGCAGATTTCAAGTACACCAAGGAACACGAATGGATCAAAGCCGACGGCGCGACCGCGACCATTGGCATCACGAGCTACGCGCAGGAGTCGCTGGGCGACATTGTGTTTGTGGATCTGCCGAAGCCGGGCTCTGAACTCACCGTGGGCAAAACTTTCGGCTCTGTCGAATCGGTCAAGGCTGTGTCTGATCTCTATGCCCCTGCCTCCGGCACGGTGGCCGAAGTCAATGGCGAGCTGGCGACCGCTCCTGAAAAGATCAACAAGGACGCCCACGGCTCTTGGATGGTAAAGATCAAGCTCAAGAATCCTGACGAGCTGAAATCATTGCTCTCCCCTGCCGACTACGAAAAGTTCGTCTCCGAAGAAGGAGGACATTGAGAAGGCTCTTAGCCTTTAGCTCTTAGCTTTTGGCCAAAGCACGTGGTTCAAGCTAAAAGCTAACGGCTAAGAGCTAATAGCTGATTTATGCGTTATCTTCCCAAATCTCCTGCCGATCGCGCGGCAATGCTAAAACAGATCGGAGCGCGTTCGATTGACGATCTATTTGCGCCGATTCCCGGCGAATACCGGCTGAATCGTGACCTAAAAATTCCGCGGCAGATGGCGGAGTCGGAAATCGTGGACTGGTTTCGCGAACGCTCGCGCGAAAACGGAGACGGGCATGCGACTTTCTTGGGCGCAGGCGCTTACTACCACTACCGTCCAGTAATCATCGACGCGCTCATTTCCCGCGGCGAGTTTCTCACGGCCTACACGCCGTATCAGGCGGAAATTTCGCAGGGTACGCTGCAGTCCATCTTCGAATTTCAGACGATGATCAGCGAACTAACCGGCATGGAAGTGGCAAACGCTTCCATGTACGACGGCTCGACCGCGGCTGCCGAAGCCGTGATGATGGCCGTGCGACTCACCGGACGCCGCTCGGTTGTGGGCGCGCGCAGTGTGCACCCTGAGTATCGCGAGGTGCTTGCGACCTATGCGTTTCATCAGGGAATGCCGCTCGCGACGGTGGGATTCGCTGAAACGGGTCGCGTGAACACGCGTGAGCTCGAAAACGCGATTACCTCTGATACTGCATGCGTTCTCATCCAATCACCCAATTTTTTTGGCACCATTGAAGATGTGCAGGCAATCGCTGACATTGCGCACGCCAAGGGCGCCATGCTGGTGGTCGCGATCCCGGAAGCGGTTTCGCTGGGGATTGTTGAGCCGCCACGTTCTGCCGACATCATCGCGATGGAGGCGCAGTCATTCGGTGTTCCTCTCGGATTCGGCGGACCATATTGTGGCGTAATTGCTACTCGCGAACAATTTGTGCGTCAGATGCCCGGACGTCTGGTCGGGCAAACCACCGATCGCAATGGCAAGCGCGGTTTTGTTCTCACCCTTGCAACCCGCGAACAACACATCCGTCGCGAGAAGGCGACGTCCAATATTTGTACCAACCAAGCCCTCATAGCGCTGATGGCCAACATTTTCATGACGGTTTACGGAAAAGTTGGTCTGATGGAACTGGCGCGCCAGAATCTTGCTAAGACCGCTTACGCAGCACAACAGTTTGGGAAGCATGCAGAGGTTCTCTTTGCCGGTGCGCCACGATTCAATGAGTTTGTGATTCGCACCAGCGAAGATCCATATGCCATCAACTCCCGTTTGCTCGGACACAAAATTGTCGGCGGACTTCCGTTGAAAAAGTTTTATCCGGAGCTTGGCAACGCGTCCTTGTGGTGCTGCACCGAGCTAACTTCCCGCAGCATGATCGACACCGCCGTGGGTCATGTCGCAGATAGTGAGCGTTCGGTTCGGAGCGCGCGAGAAGAAGCTGCGGAGGAAGTCACGCGGTGAGTGGCTTCGGCGCATACCTGTTGACGCATAGCGTATGTGCGGCTTGCCGCGGGGGCGGGAAGTGTGCTCAGTGCGACGGAACCGGCGTCAACA
>JAJPJU010000277.1 GCA_021324035.1 Spartobacteria bacterium
CACGACCAACAGTTTCACGGTCACGGCGGGGACGCACACGCTCGCGTTCGTGGGTCTCAACCCCAATGGGGGCGACAACACCGCCTTCCTCGACCAGGTCGCCATCAATTAAGTTTGGGTCTTCAGCAGGATTCGTGAATGGAATTCCGAAAAAAGTATGCTCCAAGTACGAGTACCATTTGCCGCGCTCTGCGCTTTGCAAGACCTATTCCGAATGACTTTGCGAGTTCGAGGGTGTGCCGTATTTTCGCGCCGACGTTTCGGGCCGATGCCTTGGGTGCCAATAAGCCGTCGAAATAAACTTTGCGATTTCTTTCACGAGTTGGCTTGCGTTTGAGGTTGAGCGGGCGCTTGAGTGCGAACAACCTTCGCCGGGATTCCGACAACCGTCGTGTGGGGCGGAACGTCGTGGACAACTACGGCATTGGCGCCGACTCGCGCCCCGTCACCGACAGTTACCGAGCCAATGATTTTCGCGCCCGCTCCGATGAACACGTCGCTGCCGATCACCGGACTTTGCCGCCGTTCGGCCCCAATGGTGACTTGGTGTTCGATTTTCACGTTCGCTCCGCCGCGCACGGTGCCGTTAATGACGACGCCAATGGAGTGAATGAGAACAAACCCTGGGCCAAACTCCGCCCCGCGGCCGATAATGCAATCGCAACAGATGGTGTTGATGCGATTGAAAAGCATCTCTAGCGGGGCCAAGCGCCATCGGCGAGCCCATTGCATGAGCCGATACCAGATCATTGCTGGTGTGCCGTCGGTAAGAAGCACTTTCACGATCGCAGCACGGCCGGTGTTCTCATACGACCACGCAGCCTTGGCCCGAAGGTCGGACGCGATGAGGCGGAACAGAGAGGTCATTTTGGGTGTGTCCCCTCGTTGGATTGAGAGTGGCATGCCAACAATCGCGCCTTGAAGATTATTCTTGAGCCGTTGTACAGCTCTGGGTAATGCTTTGCGATTCTACGGCCAATTAGGCATTTCTTCCGATCCTGGCCTAACCGTCCGGTGCGAGGTTAGTTGCGACCAATATGCAGTCGGCTCGCGCCGAACGGTGCTTCACCTCGATCTGAGGGCGAGTATTCTGTCAGACTGGATTCCGTTACGGCAAAGCATTGCATAACCCAGATCCGAATGTTTGCGGAAACCGATGCGTCAAGTCGTCCGCTGCTTCACGAAGTCTCTGATTCATCTTCAAGAGAGTCGGGTAAGGGCGCCAGCAAAATTCAGCGATATCCTCACTCCATGGACAGTTTTCCCGAAGCGCGTGCTCTCTGAGTATGGCGTTTAGTTTCGCCACTGATGCGCGAAAGCTGATATTCTTGATCGCCCACTCGCGGGGACGAAACTCCGTAGACCGTGCTATAAAGGCCATCAGTGCCTGTGCCAGGTTCCGGTGCGGAAGCAGCACTCCTGTCTGCGCATTGATGTAATCTTTCGAACCAATGTAGGCGTCGCTTAGAAGACCGACCGGTGTGTCCGCAAACATCGATTCGGTGACTGCCCCACAATAACCCTCGTGACGAGAGAGTATTATCGAAACCTTCGCTTGAGTAAGGTGATCTTGAACGTCCTCGACGAGAAGTCGATCAAAGAATTCAATCTGTTGTCGCAAGCCATAATCGGCTGCCTGTTGCTTTACGCGCTCGACGGTGAATCCGGCATCAGGCTGACCGATCAATTGTACTCTAAGTCCTGGAGGCATTTGTCGAAGCGCATCGAACAAGTGCCAGTGTCGCTTGAAAGGAGCCCAGTTTGCGACCATCGTAAGGTCAATGGGTCGCTGACTGCGCGGGACTGGTGAGTACAGATCGGGATTGATCCAATCGCATCCAAGAGTTGGCAGGCAAACTAGCCTCGAGGAAAATGCATGAATCTTGTTGAGCTCAGATCGATTGCACGCTTGGATGAAAATCGTGCCGGTGATTCGCCGAAGGACCGCTTCAAGCAAGGAGTAATCGAGAGGCGACCACCCCGCGGTTAGGATTAATGAGTAACGCTTTCCGATGTATTCGGCAGCTTTCGAATCCAGCACCAAACGAAGCCAATTCGGTTCCGGAAAACTGACGATTACGCCTCGTTCTCCTCCCGAGCCTGGTGCTTTAACTATCACCGTTCGGTCTAGCGGCCCGTTTTGAGAAATCCATTCCAAAACGCGACGGTTTAAGGTCGACAGCTCGTCATCAGTCAACTGCTGAATTCCCGATATTCGGGGCGCGAGCCGTTGCAGCCAGAACTGGCGGAAGGTAAAACGATACGCCTGCAAAAAGTGTGAGGCACGACCAACCGGATTCTTGCTTAAGCGGCTTCCGAGCAACGAACGCGCGAAGGCCACACCTCCCGCAACCGACGAGTAACGGGCGGCGTCCTTGGCGCGCGTAACGGTCCGGCGACGGAATTTCGAAATGGACATTTGTAAAGTCTCTTGAACAGCGACGTCAGCAGATCCAGCATCGGCGCGAATAGTGTCCAATTCTGCTCCTCTGAGTGGAATTCGGCTCGCGGATCATGGCGAATCGAGGTTCGATTGTCGCCGCGCACACAATGATGACCTTGCCTTAACATCCCTAATTCCCGGGCGACGAACCATTGAAGTTTCCACCAATTCTCCCGCAGATTTCGCGACCAGAGTCCGTCGACGCTAATAAGGCGCGCAATTCGTTCCCCTAAGCGATTACTGTGGCATAGCCGATTATTGTTCTCGGATTCATGTGAGTGGCATGCGAAATCAACAATGTATCGCGACCCTGCTCAATGCATTACATCATGACTCCGATGGGATTGCCGACGAGACGAGAGTCGCTTTTGGAGTTTTGCCCTGCACGAGATCCTTCCGCAAATCAATGATGGAGCCGGAGAATTGGCCCTGCCAATCGTATTCGCTCGCCGCATCGGTACAGAGTACCAACAGCTCCGCATGCGACAAAAGCAACATCGGCTTGGGAATCAGCAGGTTCGCGAGATGGGGAAGGTGCTGGTCAATATAGGCCAGATTCCGACCACGGAGACGCGTTAGCATTACGTTCGGATCGAAGATTTTCACATCACAACCCCAACCAATGAGCGTTTCCACCAATTCCACCATCGGACTCTCGCGAAGGTCGTCGGTCCCGGCCTTGAAGCTGAGCCCGACGACGCCAATCCTGCGCCGCCCCGTATCGCGGATCAATTTCAGGGCCCGCTTCAAATGGGACTCATTCGACGGAAGTATCGAGGCCAACAAGCTTAGCCGCAATGCTTGCTGTTCCGCGTAACGATTTAGGGCCCGTAAATCCTTCGGAAGGCACGATCCGCCGAAGGCAAACCCCGGTCGCAGATAGGCCGCCGACACGTTCAGTTTCCGGTCTTTACAGACCAGATCCATCACTGCGTGACCGTCCGCGCCAAGCGCTTTCGCGAGACTACCGATCTCATTCGCAAATGAAACCTTAAGCGCGTGGAATGCGTTGCACGCATACTTCACCAGCGCGGCCGTCCGTGTATCAGTAACATGCTTTTCCGCTTGGACCTTGTTGTACAACTCGAGGACTGCTGCTGCGTCCTCCGGACTGTCCGCACCCACCAGAACGTAAGGCGGCTGGTAATAGTCTTTGACCGCGGAGCTTTCGCGCAGGAATTCCGGGTTGTTGCACAACCCGAAGTCAGGGCCAAGCGACCTACCCACAGCCTTTTCCAAAGTCGGCCGCAACCTGTCTTCGAGGATGCCAGGCAGGAGTGTTGATCGGATCACAACTCGATAAGGCTTGGACGCAGCCTTCAGGGCTTCACCAACCGACCGAACGACTCGCTCCACGCCACTGATACTTACGCTTCCATCGTCGCCGGATGGCGTCCCAACAGCGATCAGGGCCAATTCGGTTTCTGCTACGGCTGCGGCCACGTCGGCGGTCGCCCGGAGGCGTCCTGCTTTGACTTGGTCGGACAACAATTCGTCCAAGTGTGGCTCGCTGATCGGCGGAATGCCGGAGTTGACTTCACTGATTTTGGCCGCGTCAATGTCCACGCCGAGCACCCAGTGTCCATCCTGTGCAAGACAAGCCGCTGTAACGCAGCCGACATAGCCCATCCCGAACACTGCGACCCGCGCCATATTTAACCTCTGTTCAAACCGAATTAGCCACGGGATTGTTGCCGCGTCGCCGTTCTGCCACCATTTGACAAATCGCCTCAAACTGCCGGGCCACCTTTTCGCAGCCATACCGCTCGCGAACAAATGTGTCGGCTGCCGATGCGATCCGGATTCGTTCGTCCGCATCGCCCAGCAGTTTTAGGACTGCGGCAGCGAAGTCGGTTGGGCGGTCGGCCGCAA
>JAJPJU010000058.1 GCA_021324035.1 Spartobacteria bacterium
CCATGAATTTCTCGGTGACCTCGGTAGTGCGATTGAAAACGGCGACCGAAAATCCCTTCGATTCCATGTTAAGGACGAGGTTTTCGCCCATAACAGCCAGGCCGATGAGGCCAATATCACATTGATTCGTAGTCATTTTCGGTCTCCCTTCTTGCAGCGGCGCCCACGCGCAATCTCAATTAACGAGTGATCGAAACCCATGGCAAACTCGGTTTGTGAAGTTTTGGTGACAGAATCGGCATTACAGACGCCGGAGCACGACAATGCTGCGGAGGCGGGTGCGGTCGTCGATTTTTTTGGAGTGGTTCGCAAAATGGAGGGCAATCGCGAGATTGAGGGAATTCAGTACGAAGCGCATTTCAAAATGGCCGAACATCAGCTTCGATTGATCGGAGAGGCGGCTGCCGAAAAGTTTCAATTGAAGCAGGTGGTATTGCATCATCGAACAGGTCTTGTTGGTGCCGGCGAAGCTTCTCTGTTTCTCAGAGTTACAGCGCCGCATCGAGGAGTCGCGTTCGATGCGAGCAAGTGGATTGTGGATGAATTAAAAAAGAAGGTGCCGATTTGGAAAAAGCCCGCCTTCAGTCCGAGCCGGACTGGCACTACAGTTATGGCGGCCAGCCCCGGGGCGGTCTCAGAGATTGCGAAATGAACTGGGCGAATCGTTTAACGCTGAGTCGATTGCTTCTGACCGTCATGTTCGTGGCGGCGCTCAATTCGTCCTGGCAATACAGTCGAACCCTCGCGCTGGTCATTTTCCTCATCGCCGGGATAACCGATTTCATCGATGGGGAGATTGCGCGCCGTTACGGCTACGTAACCAATTTTGGCAAATTGATGGATCCGCTCGTCGACAAGATCATGGTGGCTGCCGCGTTCATTTCGCTGGTGCCGTTGAAAGCGGTCCCGGCATGGGCCGCAACCACCGTGGTGGCCCGGGATTTTTTGATTACCGGCTTGCGAATGATGGCCGGAGCGAAGGGAATTGTTTTGCCGGCGGAGCGGCTCGGAAAACAGAAAACTTCCTGGCAGGTTATCACCGTGATTTTCTTTCTCACGCTCTTGTCGCTCAGCGAGCTGCATTACGCCAACGAAGCGTCCATTTGGTGGTCCCGTGCCTGGAGCGAGGCCGGACCGGTCCTGGTCTGGATCACCGTGGCGTTAACGATTTACTCGGGCTTGCTTTATGCCTGGCGCCACCGGGATCTGATTGCGCCTAACGAGTAACGTAACGATCCGCCTTCGCTAAAGCTACGGCGCGATGATCGCGTGTCTGCGCGCCGCGATCAGAAAAAGCTTTGGGGGACTTCGATCTTGTCGCCCGGCCGCAACTTCACGTCCTGGGAGGGATCTTTTCGAAATCGCCGGACGTCGTAAACGGTGACTTCACTTCCTCGAAGCAGTCGGACGTGGCGTTGATCTGCGAAATCATTAAAACCGCCCGACGCATTGATTGCAGTGAGAAGCGTCATGTCTTCAGTGAAAGGAACACGGGACGGGCTGCGGACCGAGCCGCCGACATTCACAAACCGCGCCATCGGCTGCATGAGGATTGTAATGTTCGGGTTCGTGTAAATTTTGTTGGAGCGATAGTCTTCCTCGATCGATCGCGACAGCTGCGCCGGGGTCATTCCTTCGGCGTGAACTTTCCCGATGTAAGGCAGATTGATCGCTCCGGCAGCGTCAATGCTGTAGGTATTGCTGACCTGGCTCTGGTCTTCCGCCGGAACACCGCTGATTTTCAATTCAACCGGATCGCCAATGCGCAAAGTGGCCTGGGCGTATGCACCCGTTGCGAAGGCCAAGAAAACGAAAGAACTGGCGAAGAGCAGCCGCATTAATATTCGTCGGGTTCGAAATGTCCGTTTTCGGCGCCGTTACTTGGCACGCGCGAGCGCTCGCCGCTGCTGCTCCGGCGACGACGATGCGATTCTTTGCCGGCGCCGGGCGAATAATAGCCGTAGTAGTTTGTGTAGTAGTAATAGTTTTGGTCGTGCTTGAGATCGACATTGTTGAGCACGACACCGAGAAGCGTTCCGCCGACGCCGAGAATTGCTTGTTTGACCCGGGTCAGCATCGCTCGCGGAAACCGGCGATGTTGAACCACGATGACCGTCTGGTCGACTTCACTCGCGATCACCGACGCGTCGCTCACACCCAGGATTGGGGGCGAATCGAAAAACACAATATCGTATCGCTTTTTCAGCTCGGCGATTGTGTCCGACATGCGTTGTGAGTTGAGAATTCCCACGGCATCGGAAGGAAGAATACCGCTCGGCAAGATCGACAGATTCTCGACATTAGTCGGCATGATCACCTGATCGAGCTCCATGTCGGTGGTCAGATAATTCGTGAGGCCAACTTCGTTGCTCAGATCGAACAACAAATGCTGGACTGGACGGCGCAGGTCCGCGTCCACAATCAGGGTGGAATAGCCGCCTTGGGCGCAAATGAAGGCGAGGTTGGCGATCGTCGTGGATTTGCCTTCGCCTGGGCCGCCGCTGACGAGGGAGATGGTGTTGGCCTCGGGATTTGCCCGGTTGAATTCAATATTCGTCCGCAGAATTCGATAAGCCTCGGCATCGGGGGTGTCGCCCTCGGCCTTGTGAAGAAGATTGATGTTCTTGGGAATGATGGCGAGAACCGGCACGCCGAGAAGGCTTTCCACGTCGTCCATCGTTTTCACGCTGGTGTCGAGATACTCGATGAAGAAAGCGAGCCCGATTCCAATGACGAGGCCAACGAGCGCACCGAGGGTCAGGTTCAAGCCAACCCGCGGGCGTGCCGCATAACTCGGAGGTTCGGCGACTTGTTTAACACTGACGGCAAACCGCGGCATCGCCATTTCCATGGTCTGGGTTTGGGCACGAGTGCGCACGCCATCCAAGAGCAGTTTTTCCTTGATATAGGCGTTCTTGGCGCGGGTGTAATTGGCGCTAAGATTCTTGGTTTGGAGTTGCTTGTTATTGATTTGGTCGAGGCGACTTCTCAATTCATCGCGAGTTGCCTTTGCTGAATTCAAATTGCGCAAAATGCCTTCACGAATAATGCCGACCTGTTGCTCGAGCTGGCGGGTGTAAACCATTCTGGCGGCGCGAAGCGACTTCACCTTGGGATGGTTTTCACCGAGACCTGAATTGAGTAGAAGCGCTTCCTGCGCGACAGCATCCTGATAATTGGGAAGGATCTTCTGAATTGTGGGATCCTGCACGTCGAGCGTTGGCAGCATCCGCATCAAATCGTCGCCCTTGAGACTTTCGATTTGGGACAATTTACTGGAAAGATTGGCGATCTTGGCTTCTGAGTCGTTTACTTCGGCTTCCTGCTTGACGACGATGGCATTGACGGGTGCCTGAGTGTCTTCGGTACCTTCGGGATTAAGGTCTACAATGTGTTCGTCGTCGCGGATTTTCGCCATCTCGGTGGCTGCGTCTTCGACCCGTTTTTGTTGTTTGCTGACTTCTTCATTCATCGCGGTCACAGCGCGATTGAGGATCTCTTTTTCTTCTTCGACGCGCCGGTCCTGATAGACGCTGACGATTTTGTTGGCGATGTCGGCGGCGAGCTGAGGATTCGAATCGTAGACGCTGATCTGGAGAAGATCCGTATTACGCACTTCGTCGACATCGAGCTTGTTGCGCAGCATCTGGTAAGCGACTTCGCGGGACGGGCGGCGCCCTTCGCGTCCCCATCTTTCCTGCAGTTTTAGTTGCTCGATAACGGGATAAAGGATGCCCGTGCGCTGGATGACTTGATAAACCGTAGGCGCCAATTGCGGATCGTGAATGGTCTGATTGGGATCGCCCTGCCCAAAGATCCGCGGATTTTCCGCGGTCGACCTGACTTCAATGAAGACGGACGATTGGTATTCGCGCGGTTGAAAGTAAGTGACGATCGCCGCCGTCAGCAAAACGAGCAGGAAAGCCAACAGGACGAGCGGCCAACGGATGCGGACGACGCGCCAATAATCGAGAAAATGAAGCTTAACTTCGTCGGATTGTGCCATACCAATGGGACCCTGTCTGGCAAGAAGGACGCAATATTAGCAAAAACCGCTCCAAAAGTAAAACGCGCCCTTCCCGCATGATCAAAATGTCACATTCACGCCGCCCGAAACGCGGTTCCGTGAATAGTCCCGGCCGTTGGTATCCGAGCTGACATCGGTGAAATGATACCCCAGTTGCACGGCGAACATGCTGTTGATGGCATATTTACCGGTAACCCCTATGTCGAAAGTGTCTTCCGAAAACGCGCCGATAGCCGGCCCATTGGTCAAGGCGTGGTAATCGTCGTGAACGTAAAAAAGGTCGAGGGCGGTCTCGACTCTCGAGGTCACATCAAATTTGGTTTGGAGTCCGGTCCGGAAGGTTGTCCGGCTCTGCGATATGGGGTTGTCCGGCTCTTCGAGACCGTACCGAGTAATCCAGGTTACAGCAGTTCGGTGACCGAGCGCGTAGGTAACGTTCCCTTCAAAGTACGGGCCAGTTCGATCTGCATCATTATTGTAAGAACGAAACTGGGCGCCGCCCCGAAACGTGGCGGTCAGGCGCGGATTAAAGATGTGGTCAATGCCGGCCAAGGCATAATGAGTTTGCGAATCGAGGAACGAATCCTGGTAGCTGATAATTCCAAACCGGTATTCAGCCACCAGGTTCGTGGTCGGCACCATTTGAAGCCGAAATTCGTTTCCAAAAACATTGCTCACGCGATTGGAGAATTGGCCGACCGCGTCGTTATCGTAGTTGTAAGCCTCGAACGTATAGGCCGTCCTGGTCGAGAACCGGCGGCTCCAGGCATACTCAACAAACGCCCGGTCGGTGGTGTAGAGATAATTGCCGTTCCGCGAATTGATGCCGCCGGTATATTGGAACGACGGCTCAGTCAAATAGGCAACCAGCACCGAGCCGCCCAAAGTTAGCCGCGGCGACACTTTATAGGTTGCGGCGAGGGCGCCTTTCAGATCGATATCGTAATCCTGGGTGCTGATGTGGGAGAAATAATAGGTACCGCCGCCGCCTGCGTTGATGGTTAATTGAAGTCGCGGATCTCCGAAGGTGTAATCAAGAATCACGTCGCCACTCGTAAAAGCGGAGGATTGCTTATTAAGGGACGTGGTCGCGACGTTGTCATCGTAGCCTCCCGAAACGGTGAAATAGATTTTAACGGGGGTTGGGGCGTACACACCGGCGCCGGACGGATTTCGTTCCAGGGTTGGGGCGGCCGCGGTCGCTGTGCCCGATGTCGTCACTGCGGGAGCGCTTGTCGTGGTCGTGGACAAATCTGATCCCGGTTCAGTGGACCCGGAGATACTGGTTGAAGACGTTCCGGTACTTTCCGACGAGGTGGATGACTCCGTTGTCGAGACAGCTTCCTGGGCAGTCGCAACCCGCTGCAGTCCAGCGCCCAAAAGGACGGCAACCGCGATGAAAATAATGCGGACGGTGGATCGTGTCATAAGGCTGTTGCCGGCCCCCTGGGATTAAGCAAGTGCCCAACCAAATTCGCAGCAACGTTTACAGCGTACAACATCGGACGACGAACCGACAACGGTCTTGTGAAGATGCCACTTTCCGCGAGCACGTTACCTCGGACTAACAGTGACCTCGTCACTCTTGGCAACTCCAAGTTGCTGCCATTTTTGGAGATGCTCCTGGTAACGTTGGCGAGTCGGCGCGTATTTTGGATCGAGACGAATCGCTTCATCGTACATCCATTCGGCTTCGGCGAACCGGCCCAGCGCGTCGTAAATGGCGCCTAATTCGGCTGGAAAAGTATCGTCGCGAGGAACGAGGTCCCATCCCTTCTGAAATGCAACTACTGCTACATTGAACAGGAACGCGCGCCGGTCCGACGTTTCCGCGGCATTGCCTTCAAGCATTCCTGCGCGGCCAAGATAATAATAAACATTGGGATTCTTTTGCTCGGTTTCGAGGGCACGGACCGCGAATGCCGCCGAGCCCGTCGGATCGTTATCACGAAGTGCGACCCTCGAGCGTTCTGTGAAATATTCCGCCGGCAACAACCGGACGCATTGGATGAGAGTTACTACTCCGAGCGCAGCGAACGCGATCCGCCAACCGACCAACGACCTGGTCAGGACCGGTTCCTGCGCTTCCCGCTGAACTCCCGGATTTGCCAGTAATGCGAAAACAAAAGCCATCAGGAGCGCATTCGCTGGAATGTGGAGGTTAAAATCGACCGCGGAATGAACAACGTAGGCGGCAACCGCTGACAGGGCGCCGATCTGGAGCGCCAGGCTGTTGCTCATAATCCGCGTCGAAACGGCAATCCGCTTTGGTCCCAGCCGCTGATAATTCTTCAAGCCATTCGTGACGTGGGCGAAAAAGAAAAATAGAAAACCAATCGCACCAGCGATTCCATATTCAGCGAGGAGGTGGAGATAGTCGTTGTGCACTTCCACCGGGTCCTTTCCAATCCGTTCGCTGCGAAATTCGCGACCGTAAAATAAAAACGTTCCGCTTCCAGTGCCGACAACCGGATTCAGGTCGAATTGCTGC
>JAJPJU010000244.1 GCA_021324035.1 Spartobacteria bacterium
CCTGGGCGTCTTTTGGCCTTCGATCGCGGCCGGCACGGCCGCCCCTACAGTTCTCGGGATCACGTTCGCGCAGTTTGTTTGCTTCATGTTTTTCTGGGGCATCAACATGCTGGTGGTCTACAAAGGGATCGATTGCATCCGCTGGTTGTTGAATATCAAAGCTCCGCTGCTGATCGCGCTGGGTTTGATGTTGCTGTGGTGGGCGTATCGAAATGCCGGCGGCTTCGGACCGATTCTCGCCCAACCGTCCGCCTTCGCGCCCGGCCAGCCGAAAGCCGGACAGTTCTTTTCGTTTTTCGTTCCCGCGCTCACCGGCATGATCGGTTTTTGGGCAACTCTCTCGCTCAACATTCCGGATTTTTCGCGATACGCCTGCTCGCAGCGTGATCAAATTGTGGGTCAGGCACTCGGACTGCCGCTGACGATGGCGCTGTATTCCTTCATCGGAGTGGCGGTTACTTCAGCGACGACGATCATTTACGGCCAAACAATCTGGGATCCGGTCGATGTCCTGACTCGGTTCTCGAATCCAGTCGTGCTAGTCGTCGCGTTGGTTTCGCTGTGCATCGCGACTCTCGCGACCAACATCGCCGCGAACGTGGTCAGTCCGGCGAATGATTTTTCCCACTTGGCGCCCCATAAGATTTCGTTTCGCATGGGTGGACTGATCACCGGAATTGTCGGGATTGTTATGATGCCGTGGAAATTGGTGGCCGATCCGAGCGGTTACATTTTCACCTGGCTGGTCGGCTACAGCGCGTTGCTCGGCCCGATCGGCGGAATCATGATCGCGGACTACTACGTTCTTCGTCACCGCCAACTTCACGTAAACGCGTTGTATCGGCCGGACAGCGAATATCGCTACACGAACGGCTTCAGCATTGTTGCGATCATTTCACTCATCGTTGCAATCTTGCCGAATCTTCCCGGGTTTCTCGCCACAGTTAAGCTCGTCGACGTGGAGAGCGTGCCGGCGTTTTTCGTTCGACTCTACGATTACGCGTGGTTCGTGGGGTTCGCGATTGCGTTTGTCGTTTATCTCGTTCTCCGACGAACGACCGTGGATAAAACTTTGTAGGGCGTCTGTGTCAGACGCCTAAACAGCGTGTAAAAACGGTGGCGTTTCACAGAAACGCCCTACAAAATAAGCGATCTCATGAAATTGCCGGATCTTCCAAAGTTCGACCACGTTCCCAGAAAATACACCGGCCCATCGGCCGACGAAGTTTTAAAACTTCGTAAAGAATTCCTGAACCCGGGAATTTTTCTCTATTACAAGAAGCCGCTGATGATGGTGGAAGGGAAAATGCAGTATGTCTGGGACGAGCACGGCCGTAGATATCTCGACGCGCTCGGCGGAATCGTGACTGTGAGCGTCGGGCATTGTCATCCTGACGTGGTGGCCGCGGCAAATCGCCAGAACGAAACCCTGCAGCATTCGACCACGATCTATCTGCAACCCAACATCGCCGAGTACGCTAAAAAACTGGCGTCGAAGATGCCGGGCGAGCTGAAAGTTTGTTATTTCACCAACTCCGGGTCGGAAGCGAACGATCTGGCGTTGTTGATGGCGCGTGCTTACACGAACAATTACGAAGTCATTTCGCTCCGCAACGCGTATCACGGCGGCAGCACCCTGACGATGGGAGCGACCGGAAACCGTGGCTGGAAGTTCAATGTGCCACATAGTTTCGGTGTTCATCACGCGATCACACCCGATCCCTATCGCGGATTATGGGGACGCGACGATGCTGATGCCGGAAAAAAATACGCGGCGGATATTCAGAATGTCATCGACTTTGCAACGCCCGGCCAAATCGCGGCGTTTATCGCCGAATCAATCCAAGGCGTTGGGGGCTGCGTTGTTTTTCCTGACAACTATTTGAAACACGCTTACGAGTACGTTCGCGCTGCAGGCGGAGTTTGCATCGCCGACGAAGTGCAGACGGGATTCGGTCGCACCGGAGGACATTACTGGGGATTCGAAACCCAGGGCGTAATCCCCGATGTCGTCACGATGGCCAAGGGAATCGGCAATGGTTGTCCTCTCGGCGCAGTTGTCACGACTCCTAAGATAGCGGCTGCTCTTGCCCAACGAACGCACTTCAACACCTTCGGCGGCAATCCGGTCGTGTGCGCGCAAGGCAGTGCGGTTCTTGATGTGATCGATCGCGAAAAACTTCAGGCCAATTCGCAGAAGATCGGAAACCGAATCCTCGCCGGTCTGAACAAGCTCAAAGAGAAACACAACGTCATCGGCGACGTCCGCGGCAAAGGTCTCATGCTCGGGATCGAGCTGGTGAAAGATCGGCAATCGAAGGAGCCCGGGAAGGAAGAATGCGCGCAAGTGGTGGAGACTGGGAAAGACATGGGGTTGTTGTTAGGCAAAGGCGGACTCTGGGGGCAAACCATCCGTTTCTCGCCGCCAATGTGCATCAACGAACAAGACGCTGATTTCCTTCTCGAAGTCCTCGACCGAGCTTTGGCGAGTTTGTGAAAAAACTCTTTGTTCGGGTGCTGTTAACAACTCGTTGATTTTGCGAATCCTGTTTAGTTCGAAAAACAGCAATTCCGTTGGGTGACATCGCCTTGCGGCGCGCTATTATCGCGCGGTGCGACTGGCGATCCTTTCGGCTGTTCTTTTTCTTTCCGGAATCAGCGCGCTGATTTTCGAGACGCTCTGGTTACGACTCAGCGGGCTCGCGTTCGGCAACTCGGTCTGGGCGGCGGCGCTGATCCTCTCCAGTTTCATGGCCGGGCTCGCGCTTGGAACCGCGATCGCCGCTTCGGCAAAATTTCGGAGCCGTCCTTTAAAACTCTACGCCGGACTTGAAGTCGCTGTCGCCGTGTTTGGCTGCACCATCGTCTTCACATTGCCGGTTATCGGCGAACTGTTGCGGCCGCTTTTCCAAACCCTTTGGTCACACCAAGCAATTCTACTCGGGTTGCGCGTGGCCATTTCGTTCCTGATTCTGCTGATCCCGACCACCGCGATGGGCCTGACTTTGCCAGTCGTTCTTGAAGACCCGGTGCTCGCCGATCAGCGTTTTGGTCGCGCGATTGGCTTACTTTACGGATTTAACACGATCGGCGCGGTGCTTGGCGCGCTGATCGGCGAACTGTTTCTAATCAAAGCGTTCGGACTTTTGGGAACGAGTTTGTGCGCCGGAGCGTTAAATATCGTTGCGGCGATTATTGCGCTGGTCCTGGCAAGCCGTGACGAGCGGCCGACACGGCCGCCTCTACAGCGATCATCGGAAGAAGCGGGACGTCTTCGATTCAAATTCGATTACCAACCACCGTGGAAACTGTTGATCGTTAGTTTCGGCGCGGGACTGTTGTTGTTGTGTTTGGAAGTTGTGTGGTTCCGATTTCTTCGTCTTTACATCACGTCAGCAACGAGTGCGTTTAGCTTGATGCTCGCGGTTGTTCTGGCGGGTATCGGAATTGGCGGCGCGATTTCCGGAGCCATCTCACGGTTGTCACGAAACGCTCTGTCGATTTTTTTATTGATCGCGGCAATCGCGACGCTCCTCTGTTACCAATTCTTCCCGATTCCGAAACTCAAACCGGGCGAAGCCAATTTTTATTTGGAAGCGTGGCAGATCATCGCTGGTCTCGCGATTGCGCTGATGTTCCCGGTGTCGCTGATCTCTGGCGTATTATTTCCGGCGATCGCATCCGCGGTTCAGAAAACTGTGGGAAATCGCATGAACAGCGTTGGGATTGTCACGCTGTTCAACACGGCAGGCGCGGCACTCGGGCCATTACTGACCGGATTCGTACTGCTGCCGAGATTTGGTTTCCAGACAAGTCTGGTGCTCTGTGCGCTTGGCTATGCCGTTCTCGCGCTGTTGATCGCGGGCCGGACATTTTGGGCGTCAGGATTTTCCCGGCTCGTGCTGATTGCGTTGCTCCTCGCTTTTGTCGTGACCATCGTGCTGTTCCCGTTTCATCGCGATCAAGTCCACTTCTTCAATGCGCGAAAGTTGTACGAGAACGAAGGCCAGCACCTGGTTATGAAAATAGAGGGCACGTCGGACACGTGGCAGTTGCTGCGCCGCGATCTTTTTGGCCGGCCTTACTACTATCGATTGGTCACGAATGGGTTTTCGATGTCGGCTACCAATCCGGTGAATCAGCGATACATGCGGTCGTTTGCGTATTTGCCGATGGCGCTCCTTCCGGGAGCGGGTAACGCGTTGCTAATCGCCTACGGTTGCGGTGTGACAGCGGATGCATTAACCCACGATGCCGGCCTGCAAGAGATCGACATCGTCGATATTTCAAAGGAAGTTTTCTCTCTGTCGGCAGATTATCGCGACGCGGGTTACTCCAATCCGCTGACAAACTCGCGGGTGACGGCGATCATCCAGGACGGCCGATTTTTCCTGGAAGCGAGCCCGAAACATTATCACATCATCACCGGGGAACCGCCGCCGCCGAAAGTTGCCGGCGCGGTCAGCCTGTACACCGAGGAATTTTTCCGCTTAATGAGCGAGCGTCTGGACGATGGCGGCATCGCCACTTTCTGGCTGCCGATCTATCAACTTTCGGTCGATGAAACAAAATCCATTCTGCGCGCGTTTCACAACGCGTTCCCAAACACAATCGTTTGGTCCGGTCCGGACGAGGAGTGGGTCATGATGGGAATCAAAGGTACGCTTCAAAACATCTATCCGGACTACGTGCAAAATCTCTTTCACAATCCCGACACCAAATCGGATCTCAGCCGAATCGGGATCGAGGCACCTGAAGAACTGATGACCATGTTCTTGATGGACGGCGATCAGATCGACCAGATCACGCGCGAGACCAAGCCGCTCACCGATTTGTATCCAAGGCGCCTCGGCGACATTACCCAGGTCGACCCCGCGATTCACGAATTCGCTCTCGATTATATCCAGTCAAGCTCAGCGGCCGCGCGTTTCCGTGCGTCGCGATTGATTCAACAGATTTGGCCAAACGCTTCGGCGGCTCAGTTGGCGCCGTTCTTTGTA
>JAJPJU010000155.1 GCA_021324035.1 Spartobacteria bacterium
ATCGCTTTGTTCAGGTCGATGGTAATGGTGCGTCCGAATCCGCGACATTCCGGACACGCCCCGAGCGGATTATTAAAACTGAAAAGTCCGGGCGATGGCGGACGAATATCGATATCGCAATGGGCGCAATGCCAGCCGGTGCTGAATGGATGCTCGGAAGTTGTAGTGGCGGCCGTGTCGGCCGCAGCTTTTCGAGTCGCAGGCGACACGCTTGCCTCTACAGGCATTTGAACAACGTTTACTTTTCCTTTTCCGAAACGCAGCGCGGTTTCGATTGCTTCAACGAGACGCGTGCGATTTTCCGGCGTTATCGCGATTCGGTCTTGAATGACTTGAACCCGTGCCCCGAGATGGAGCGATTTTTTCGGCTCATCATCGACGCGGATGATTTCGTTATCGATCAGGACGCGCAGGTAGCCTTGTTGCTGAAGAAACTCGAAAAACGCTTTGGGTTCGGTTTTAGGCGGAACTGAAATCCAAAACGTAATCAGGACATTTTTGCCGGCACAATCGCCCGACACTTGCTCGGCGATTGATTTCGCGGTTTCGGGCCGGATTTCCCGGCCACAGCTTGGACAAAAAGCCTTCGCGATCCGCGGCCAGAGCAATTTCAGATAGTCATTGACCTCGGTCATCGTCCCAACAGTCGAGCGCGATGTTTTGACCGGATTAGATTGCTCGATCGCAATGGCCGGCGGGATTCCGCGAATATCGTCCACTCGCGGTTTATCCATGCGATCGAGAAACTGCCGCATGTAAGGCGAGAATGTTTCGACATACCGCCGCTGGCCTTCGGCGTAAATCGTCTCGAAGGCGAGGGACGATTTTCCGGAGCCGCTGGGCCCGGTAATGACGGTCATTTTCCCGAGCGGAAGATCGACGTCGATGCCCTTGAGATTATTCTGGCGCGCCCCTCTAATCTCAACGCATCCGCGCTGGAACGGCGTGGATGTGCCACTCCGGCTCGGAGCGCATTCTTTTTTCCCTTTTGCTCGAACCACCGGAGATTATCCGGGATGCGGAATCGGTTAGCAAATTAAGCGCGTTATTTTGCGAACTTTTCGGCGAGTCTGTCGTGCTGGGCGAGGAGCTGTCGCGGCATATCCTTGCCGAGGGTATCGAAAAATTTTTGCTGCGCCTCGAGCTCCTTTTTCCATTCGTCGCGCTCGATAGTGAACAACGCACGCATCGTCTCCCGGGTGATATCAAGGTCTTCGAGGTCGAAATCTTCCGGGCGCGGAATGGTGCCGACCTCTGTTTCGGCGCCGCCGCCGCGCCCCTCGCAGCGATCAAGGACCCACTTCAGGACTCGCATGTTTTCGCCGAAACCGGGCCACAAAAATTTTCCGTGCGAATCTTTGCGAAACCAATTCACATGAAAGATGAGCGGCGGATTACTGAGGCGCGGGCCAATCTCGAGCCAATGTTGAAAGTATTGGCCCATGTTGTACCCGCAGAACGGCAACATCGCCATGGGATCGCGCCGAACCTGGCCAACTGCGCCGGCTGCCGCGGCGGTCGTTTCCGAACCCATGGTGGCGCCGACGTAGGTGCCGTGCTCCCAATCGCGCGCTTGAAAAACAAGCGGCATGGTGTCGCTGCGGCGTCCGCCGAAAATGATCGCGCTGATCGGAACGGCTTCGCCTTTCTCGAAATTCGGATCGAGAACGGGATTGTTGCGGCATGGCGCGGTAAAACGCGAATTCGGATGGGCGGCTTTCTCAGTTGAAGCAGGCGTCCAGTCATTACCACGCCAGTCAACCGCGTAATCTGGCGGCGGACCATCTTTGCCTTCCCACCAAACGTCGCCGTCGGCCAGCAACGCGACGTTGGTGTAAAGCGTGTCGTGCTCGATCGACGTCATCGCGTTCCGGTTCGATTTGTAATTCGTTCCCGGAACGACGCCGAAGTATCCGTTCTCCGGGTTCACGGCGTATAAACGGCCGTCACGGACCTGCATCCAGGCGATGTCGTCGCCGACGGTAGTGACCTTCCAGCCTTTGAAATGCTTCGGCGGAACTAACATCGCAAAATTGGTCTTCCCGCAGGCGCTTGGAAACGCGGCTGCCACGTAATGTTTTTTCCCTTCGGGCGATTCGACGCCAAGGATCAACATGTGCTCGGCCATCCAGCCTTGTTTACGCGCGAGATAGGAACCGATGCGAAGCGCGAGACATTTTTTGCTGAGCAAAACATTGCCCCCGTAGCCCGAGCCGACCGAAATGATCGTGTTGTCCTGTGGAAAATGGCAAATGAGGCGCCGCTCCGGATTTACATCTAATAATGAGTGGGTGCCGCGGTTCCATTCCGCCTTCGGATCATTGCCGAGCCGTTTGACCGCGATCTCGCCCATGCGGGTCATGATTCGCATGTTCAGGACGACGTAAACCGAATCGGTGATTTCGAAGCCGACTTTGGTCAGGGACGAATCCGGCGGTCCCATGATGTAGGGAATGACGTACATGGTCCGTCCACGCATTGCGCCTTTGAGCATTCCGTGAAGTTTGGCGTAGGTCTCAGCCGGCTCGCTCCAATTGTTAGTCGGTCCGGCTTCCTCTTTGGTTGGCGCGCAGATGAACGTGAACTGCTCCACTCGCGCGACGTCGTTAGGATTAGAGCGATGCAAATAGGAGCGCGGCACTTTTTGCTCGTTCAATTTGAACAGGATGCCCTGTTTCGTTGCCTGCTCGAGAAGGAATTCATGTTCGCGATCCGAGCCGTCGCACCAGAAAATATTTTCCGGCTGGGTCAGCAGTTCGACCTCATGCACCCAATCCAGCACTGCCTGATTTTGGGGTTGGCGGTCACCTATTCCCTTGGGCGACGAAATGGCGGGTGCGAGGTTTTTCATTAATAGGCTCCCGATCTTGCAGGATACGGTCTGGCTGGATCTAGAGAGTCACGAATTTCATCCGGTTCGCGCCGTTCTCCAAGAATTTTTTCGCCCGGGGGAACTTGCTTGCGCGGGCAAATCGGCGGCTGTCTATTGAGTGCATGTTCGGGGTCACTACGTCCGATGATTATCGGCCGGTAACGTGGATGGGGCGATATCCGGTGGATGTCACGACGATGCTGGTGGGCGTCCACGTAGTTTGCGCAATTATCACGGCGCTGTTTGTCGGTTTCGTTCACAACGGCGTGCTCAATTACGCGATGTTCGATAGTGCGGAGGTGTGGCAGGGACAGGTTTGGCGGCTTTTCACCTACGCTTTCATCCATCCGCCCGCGGGTTATGCCTTGCTCTGGTTCGCGATTGAGATGTACATGCTCTTTTTCTTTGGCCGCGAAGTGGAGCGATTCATCGGCCAACGGGCGTATATCTGGCTTTACGCGTTGTTGTTGTTTGTTCCGGCGTTAATCCTTGCCCTCTGGGGTTTGACCACACGGACTGGACTGGCTGGATCGGGCGCGTTGCATTTCGCCGTTTTCACCGCGTTCGTCACCCTTTACCCGAACATGCAATTCTTTCTGCGGATACCGGCAAAATGGATATTCGTCATTCTTGCGGCGATTGGAACCCTCAGCGGACTGGCGGCGCACGATTGGCAGAACCTGGTGGTGCTCTGGTCCAGCATCGCGCTGGCTTTCTTTTTCATTGAAGCGCGCGGGGCCGGTCCGGAATTGGCCTGGATCAATAACTTCAAAGCGCGGTTCCGGCCGAAGCCGAAACTTTACGTGGTGCAGAAATCTTCCGCCCGAATGGTCGAGCCCGACAATGTTTACGATTCGATCGACCCCATCCTGGACAAAATTTCCAAGTCGGGGATGGGCAGCCTGACCGAGAGCGAGAGAAAAATTCTCGATCGCGCGCGAAATCGTTTGCTCAAGAAAGATTAAACACGCTTTTCAGATTGAAGGCGCGCTGAGCAGAGTTGCAACAAACTCCTCCACGCTGTCGGCGTGGAGCAACAAAGTTCGCAAGGGCCCGTCTCTGGTGATTCGAGCGATGGCTCCGACCACAACTAAATAGTCACTAATCAAGCGTTCCGGCACCGCGATTAAGAATATCAGCCTGGCCAGCTCGCCCTTGCCGGTCCACGGAATGCCTGCCTCGCTTCGGCCGATCGCCAGACCGATTTGGTCGACCAGCTTTGTGCGGGCGTGCGGAAATGCCACCCCGTCGGCCGCGTAAGTTGAATTCACCGCTTCACGCCCGCGCAATTCGTCGAGGAATTTGGTCGGGTTTCGTATCGAATTGGTTGCGGCAAGAAGATCGACCAGTTCGCGAACTGCTTCGGGATGGGTATTCGCCTGGAGATGAAGGGTTATCTGCTTCGGGTTAATCAGGTCAGCCAGGGCAATAGCCATGAACGGGAATAAAGCAGGAAAGGTTGGATTCTGCTCCAGTTATCCGGTTAATTGATTGGTCGTGGCAACCGAAAACAGCGTTCCGGCTGCAAATGAGGAAACGACCGTCTCGCTTCAACGAAGCATCTACGATCCGGGCTACGTCAATGCCATGTCCCATTTTTATCGGGGCGAGATGGGCCGGATCATGATTTGGCGTCAGCGGCTCGACATCACGACGAACTGGGCAATCACCAGCAGCACGGCCATCATCACGATCGCTTTCTCGAACGCGAGCGTTCCTCACATCATTTTCTTTTTCAATCTGGCGATCGTCTGGGTGATGCTGTGGATCGAAGCCCGGCGCTATCGATTTTACGACGCATTTCGCGCCCGCATTCGGATGCTGGAAGCGCATTTCCTGGTCCCGATGGTCATGGAAAATCGGGATCTTCTGCAAGGCGAATGGAAGAAACTGGTTTGCGAAGATCTGATCCTGCCCTGTTTCAAAATCAGCAAACTGGAGGCGATCGGACGCCGGCTGAAACGCAACTACGTTTTCATTTTCATTCTCATTCTGGTGGCGTGGGTCACGAAGATCTTTCTCCACGCGCCGATGGCGATGGATAGCCTGCCGTCATTTTATCACTCGCTTCGGGTAGGTCATATTCCGTCATGGTTGGTGGCGTTCGTTTTTGTCGGTACGTTTGTCAGCGTGATTGGGATTACCATTTACGTGAGCAGGCAGTCGTCCGGCGAAATCTCCGAATTCGGAACCCACCGGTCGCTCTGGCGGATTTGAGGAAGTGACAAGTGATCAGTGACCAGTGACAACCCAGAATGTTCTATGTCGGATCACTTCGCGAAACTGGTTGAGATCGTTGCGAAACTTCGCGCGCCCGGCGGTTGTCCGTGGGACCGGGAACAGACGAACGAGTCTTTGCTGCCGGCAATGATCGAGGAGGCCTATGAAGTTGCCGAAGCCGCGCGTTCGAAAAACGACGCGCATCTTCGGGAAGAACTCGGCGATCTGTTGCTTCTATCGGTGATGCACGCTGAAATCGCGCGGGAAGCCGGCCGATTTAATATCGAAGACGTCATTCGCGAGGTCACTGAGAAACTGATCCGGCGGCATCCGCATGTGTTCGGACAAAGCGATGTCCGGGACAGCGGCGCGGTCTTGAAACAATGGGAAGCGATCAAGCGCGA
>JAJPJU010000359.1 GCA_021324035.1 Spartobacteria bacterium
AAGATATGAAAATCAAATCACTGATCATGGTGTCGATGCTTGTGGGCGCATTGCAACTCTCGCCAATCGTCTTCGCTCAAGGTCCGAGAGGAACCGAAGGAGGTCGCGGCGGCCGCTGGCAGCAGCGGTTGGCAAACCTCACTCCCGAAGAGCGCGAGAAATTGAAAGCCGCGCGGCAGAAGGCGATACAGGACCCGAGCGTGCAGGCTGCTCACGAGAAAATGAGACAGGCTCGAAAGGATTTCGTCGGCGCAATGCACGGCGCGATGGTCAAGGCCGACCCGTCAGTTCAGTCCATACTCGACAAGGTTCCGAGAGGTGGCCGAGGCGGTGACGGGGAAGAAAATTAACTACCTGGACGCTAACTTAGCGTGACACCAGCGCGTCGGCGCGCTCCGCATAACCGCCGGCAAAATCAATCGTGCAAACGGTGCGGTATCGCGCATGTGGTCCAAACGCCGCCCCCGCGTAATTAAATTTCGGATTGAAAATGTTCTTGCGATGACCGCGTGAGCGAACGCCATCGTCGATAATGAGCGCAAGCACAACGCCACGAGCTGTCTTTTGACAGTAGGAAATGTTCTCGCCCCAGCTCGTACTCCACGAACCGTAGCGCGTGATCCGGTCTCCGGGACTACTGCGATCGCCCCCGTCATGGCCGAGTTGGCCGCCGACTTGTTCGGCGCAATGATCGGCCGCGGCGTGGCACATTCCTGGCGACAAGGTCAATGGCGGTAACGGCCGCGATTTGTTCAGAAAATGGATCGCTTCGTCGACCGCACGTCCGTGTTCGATCATGTGCAGCGGCCGGGACTCGGCGACGAACGTGGCGTAGAGCTTGGGATTTTCGCGAGCGAGATTGAGTTCGCGGAGGACGGCGGGGGCGGAGATTTGGTCCTGGTCGCTGGCGACTGGCGAGGTTTCCTTCTCCTTGGCTTGGGCGAGATTAAAGGAGACGAGAACGAGGGCGGCGGCCGCTGGAATTACAAGGCGCATTATAATTTCCATAAAGCACCTTTAGTGCCCGAATTCCCTCTGATTCTGCTGGTTGACAGCCCCCTATCTGACCCGTAGTTTCCGTGCCCTTTTCCAAACGCTGATGAAAACCTTTTCCGCCAAAGCCAACGAGGTCGACCGCAAGTGGTGGCTGATTGACGCCAAAGATCAGGTCCTTGGCCGGGTTGCGGTTAAAGCTGCAAATCTGTTGCGCGGCAAAGAGAAGACGGTCTTTACGCCCCACGTCGATACCGGTGATTTCGTCATCGTGATTAACGCTGAGAAGGTGCGGGTGTCGGGAAAGAAAGAGGAACAGAAGACGTTCATGAGCTTTTCCGGGTACGTCGGCGGACACAAATCTGAAAACGTTCAGGCCCGACGCGCGCGCCATCCTGAGCTGCTGATTGAGCGCGCAGTTCGCGGAATGATCCCGCATAATCGCCTCGGCCGCTCGGTTTACCGGAAGTTAAAAGTTTATCGTGGCGAAGCTCATCCTCACAGCGCCCAGCAGCCGAAGTCAGTGAAGGTCGCCTAACAAATATTTATGGCTCAATCCCAGGAATTTATTGCAACCGGTCGCCGCAAAACTTCAGTCGCGCGAATTCGCATGACTCCGGGCAGCGGCAAGATCGACATCAATGGCCGCAACTTCGAAGATTATTTCCCAACCGTCCCGCTGCAGAACATTGTTCTTCAGCCGTTGCAGACAGCGAAAGTCGTCAACACTTACGATGTTTCGATTAACGCCAGCGGCGGCGGTGCGACCGGCCAAGCTGGGGCAGCGCGTTTGGCGATTGCCCGCGCGTTGTTGCAAACCGATCCAAATATTCGCGGTGGGTTGAAGAGCGAAGGTTTGTTGCGACGCGATCCGCGAATGAAAGAGCGGAAGAAATCCGGCCAACCCGGGGCGCGCAAACGCTTCCAGTTCTCGAAGCGCTAAGTCGTTGCTTAGCGGCGGCCGTACCGGCCGCAAAATCAAAGTTCCTGCAGGCCACCCCCCTGCCTCTACGCCTATTTCGGCTTTTGTGGCGTCGGTGCGCCGCCAGAAGTCGGAGGCACCGGCGGTGCGGCTGGCGCAGGTTTCGGCGCGGCGATCAACGGTGGAACCCCATTCGGAGCTGCGGCGGACGGGCCGTTCGGCTGTTCCGGCGGCTTCAACGAACGCAAATGACGCATCGCTTCCGCCGCCCAGACTGTCTCCATTCGATCATCGCGAGCTGCTTCGACCGGCTGACCAGGCATGCGGTATTTTGTAAGAATGTCTTCGCAAACCCGCCGCGCATCTTCGATCCGGTTCTTCGCCTTTAACAGCGGGACTTCCGAGATCATGGCCAGTGGCGCGCTAAAACTATTTGGATATTTCACGGCCACTTGCTGATAAACCGCCAGGGCCTCGTCGCTTTTTCCCATCGCTTCCAAATTCGCGGCCATCATGAGCTGCGCCGTCGGGAGAAATTCATGCTCCGGGTTTTTATCGATGAAGTTCTGCAAAGCCGAATTCGCATCGGCGAACTTCTTCTCATTACCGAGCTTCTCTGCCAAAAGCAGACTCGCGCTGGCGCCGGCCGGCGTTCCCGAATAACGCGCGATGACCTCCTGAAATTCCTGAGGCGTCCGGGCGCCACCCAACATTTCAGCCGCCTTCGCATCCCGCCTGCTTAGATAAATCCAATAACCGGCGTATCCGATCACGGCCAATATGATAACGATCAGCGCGGCTGCGATTTCCTTCTGGAATCGCAGCCAAAGAACCTGCGTCTCAACAGACGCTTCAGTGGTGGCAGGCGGAGCGGTTGGCATGGTTGATTGTCAATCCTGGGCGGCCCGTTTCAGGCGGGCCGAGCTTGCTCTTATGCCATGCTAAAGTTGGCCGCGCAAGCGGGAGCAGGCCGTGACCTGCGATTTCTAGTTGATGGCTCCTGACGAACCCACGCCCGCAATGGGAAGCCGGAGTGGAATTCGATGAGAGGCTGACTAAGGCCAAGGCATCCGAACGGATCTAGGAACTGCAGAAAAAGACCGGCCGCGGCAAAAAGTAGTCAGCTGCCGCGGCTCAGATTTCCCATTCGCCGGTTCTCGTTCAGCAGCCCGAGTTCCGACTTGGCTTGTGCGACCTCGCCCGGTTTAACGGCGTTTATGCTTTCGGCCGCCTTTTCTTCCACCTTTGCGGGACGACGACTTGTTGCGTTTTTTGCCGCGCCCGCCGCCGCCTTTCTTCCGGCCGCCGCGATCCGATTTATTAACTGTGGCCCACGCGCGGCGCTTCGCTTCCTTTTTGCCTACGCCCCGCTTCTCGTAGCCGCGCTCAATCTTCGACTCTTTCCGTTTTTGTTTGCGCGTATATTTCTTTTTGCTTCCTCGTGCCATAAATTTCCCTTCGTTAGGTTGCTAGATTTGAACGCAAGTCGCCCCGTGAATGGATGTGCCTGACCGGGATCGAGATACGCTCGCCAAATGTCTTAGCGACGATAAAATTTTAAGGCATGGATGCGTTCACCGCCTTTTTGCAATCAATTATCGGACCTGACGGCCAGCCAAAGGATCTGACCCTGCTCCAGGTTTGTCTGCGAGCGTTCATTATTTTCGTTCTCGGACTGGCCATGATGCGTATCGGCGACCGCCGATCGCTTTCCGAAAAAACCGGCTTCGATACGATGTTCCTCGTCTTAATCGGGGCGGTCCTGGCCCGCGCCGTTAATGGCAGTGGGGCTTTTCTCACGACGATCGGATGTGCAACTTTTCTGATGGTGATTCATCGCGTTTTCGCCTTCATCGCCTGCCGTTCACACGCTTTTGGAAAGCTAATTAAAGGAAACGACGTCAAATTAATCACTGACGGCAAGGTCAACTGGAAGATGATGAAGCACCACCTCGTTTCAACTCACGATCTGGGAGAAGACATGCGGTTGAGCGCTGGAACTGACGACATCGAAAAAATCAAAGTCGCCCGCCTCGAACGCAGCGGCGATATCAGCTTCATCAAGAAAGAATCGTAGCACCAGATTCGCGCCCGAGCGTTTCGCGGTTAAAATTTGATCGTGCAACCGCACGACAAACTTTTCACTCCCGGCCCGGTGGAGGTTTCCGCGAAAACCATGGCCGCGTTCTCGCGCCCGATGATCGGACATCGCGGCGGGGCCTTCAAAAATCTTTACCGAGATATCCATCCGCGATTGCAGGCCTTGTTCTACACCGGGCAGCCGGTTTTCCTTTCAACAACGTCCGCCTGGGGCGTGATGGAAGGATCGATTCGAAACCTCGCCGGTCGTAGTGTGCTTTGCTGCATGTGCGGAGCGTTCTCCGACAAATGGCTGGATGTCGCGCGGCGTTGCGGCAAAGACGCCGAACCACTTCAAGTGGAATGGGGAAAACACATCTACCCAAAAGAGCTGGATCGCGCCCTCGCCTCCGGAAAATTCGACACCGTCACTCTCATTCACAATGAAACGTCCACTGGCGTGATGAATCCGTTGCCGGAGATCTGCTGTACGCTCGCGAAATATCCTGACGTCGTTCTCATTCTCGACACCGTCTCCTCTTTTTCCGCGATGAAGATCGACATGGATGCGCTTGGCATCGACGTGATGCTGACCGGCTCCCAGAAAGCGCTCGCACTGCCGCCGGGGTTTTCGTTATTCAGCGTTTCTGAAAAAGCATTTTCCCGCGCCGAAAAACAAAAAGACCGCGGTTACTACCTGGATTTCCTCGAGTTCAAGAAACAGCAGGAAGGCTGGATGACGCCGACCACCCCAAGCATCGGCCATATCTTCGCTCTACAGTCGAAGCTCGAAGACATTTTCGAAGAAGGACTCGACGCCCGTTACAACCGCCATCAACGCACCAACGCCCTTGTTCACGATTGGGTGCAAAATGCGGGCTTCGACTTTTTTGCCGAGGAGAATTTTCGATCAAAGACGCTGACTTGCGTGGCGAACAACAAAAACATCGACGTGCTCGCCATGGCAAAGGCTTTGCGAGAAAAGCATCATCTCGTCATCGATCCCGGCTACGGGAAGCGGCGCGGCAAGACATTCCGTCTCTCCAACATGGGCGACGAAACCGAAGAGACCGTTTCGCATCTGCTCGCCTGTCTGGACGACGTTTTGCGATAAAAGCGAAGGGCGCCTTCGTTTCCGAAAGCGCCCTTCATATTTGATGGCGATAAGCCGAATTCTGTCAGCCCCGAAAGCTTTCGGGGTCGTGGACGATCATTTATCTCATCCCGCGGTCGCGGGACGCCCCTGAACCAATTCGCCGCCGAAGCGATCGTTTCAGTTCAAGTGATGCGACATACCCGAGGATCTTTGGTCGGACCGGCTGTCCTTCCTCTGTTTTGTCTTGCACCGCATGGGGTTTTTCGTGCCTCGCGAATTACTCCGCGAGCGGTGAGCTCTTACCTCGCCTTTTCACCCTTACCTGCACTTCTTTCAAAGAACCGGCGGTGTCTTTTCTGTGACACTTTCCGTCACCGCAATTTTTCAACCGCGGCGCCCACGTCTTCTACGTGGCATGCTGCCGTATGGTGTTCGGACTTTCCTCCAGCCCCGAATGCTTTCGGGGCCAGCGATCATCTGCCATCGGCCGTTATTCTAGCACATTTCGGTCTCGCTGCAGCGGCCGGGCTTATTGCGATAAGCCACCGATTTCAATCAGGGTGAGATGACTTCCGTCCTCAGACAATCGGAGATGCAATGGCCATGAGCTCTTGTTGTCGACGTGATAAGAGCAGGTCAAATCGCGCGTCGCTGGATCAAATTTCTCGATGTAAGTAGTTGGCCACTTTTGCCGGCGCTTGCCGCCAAGCTCGTTGATGCGCGACAACTCGTCGGTCGTTAGACCATTTCTTTCCGCATAAAAGGAAATTGGAAACGACGGTCCCAGATCGTTAGGAAAAAGTAGCGCAAGACATTTCCACTTCTCCTGAGAACTTGGATTGCGAACGAAAAGGCAGCCTCCCGGAAGATCGATCACCACGACCAGCGATCCAGCCTCATAAAACTGAGGATCATCTCCGTCCGACAAATCGCCAAACCATTCGATTTCGGTTGATCCGGGCGGCCGGTATCCGGCGCTCTGCGAAAAACCGTGTTCGCTTCGGCCACGCTTTTTTCCGTCAATGATTAAACTGCCATGGTTCGCGAGCGTTATTTCGCGGGTCAGCCCGGGCGACGGCTCGAATTGAAACAGACCAATAAAAAACAGCATCCCGGCAACGGCGACAATGGGCAGGGCAATCACAGCCCCGCCTACGATAATGCCTACCTTGATTCCACGACGCATGGCACCGCCCTTAGCTGCAACCTTGTACCGCCGGAAGAGATCTCGTTAAGCTGTCGCCAAATTTTCCTGGGTTCCCGGTTTCCTGCTTCGAATTTTTATCTATAGTGAATTCCCCCCTTTTAACTCGAACCGGAGGATTAATTA
>JAJPJU010000339.1 GCA_021324035.1 Spartobacteria bacterium
AAATCGCTCAAACCATCGCCGATCAACTTCGGGCCAGGATTTCTCCGAGCGAAAGAGCCGACATTGCAAATCCGCCAACCAACGATCTCACCGCGTTTCATTTTTATGTTCAGGCCGAGGCGCTTTGGGCCGACGCATCGGAGCCAATTCACGGGAAACAGAAGCTTCCCGAAGCGGCGCGTTTGCTGGAAGCCGCGGTGACCCGCGATCCAAATTTTTTCGCTGCCTGGTGTCTGTTGAGCAAAACTCATGGCGCGCTCTATCGACAAGGTTACGATCGAACTCCCGCACGGCTTGAGCTTGCCCGATCTGCGGTGGAGAAGGCGCTGAGTTTGCGGCCGCAGGCCGGCGCGGCCCACCTTGCTTTTGCCACATATTATTATTATGGGCTTGGCGATTTCGGCAAAGCGCGACAGGAGCTGCTGATCGCGCGCAATAGTTTGCCTAACGACCCTGAAGTTTTCCAATACGCCGGGTTCATGAATCGCCGCGAAGGACGATGGGGCCAGGCCACCCGCGATCTTGAGCAGGCTCTGAACCTGGATCCACGAAGTATTTTTCTGCTCCAACAGCTCGCATTGACCTATCAACAGCAACGGCGCTATCGGGAAGAAGCCCAGACTTGGGACCGCTTGCTAACAATTGTTCCCGGAGATCCGTTGACCCGGGTTACCCGCGCTCTGGTTGCTTTTAACGAACAGGCGGATCTCAAACCCTTCCATACCACCCTGGATTCTATTCTTGCCGAGAATCCAGTCGTCAGCGCCGATGTGGATCAACCGTCCTTCGTCATTTGCGAACGGAACCGCGCTTCATTAGAGCGGTCGCTTGCTCATTTTCCGCCGGAGGGTGAAGTAAACAATGGAGTCTTGGTGCCGCGGAGTTATTGGGAAGCGGTCGTTGCGCAACAGGAAGGCGATGCGGCCAAAGCGCACTCCGCTTTCGAGGCCGCACGCGCTGAAATAGCCAAGGCCGTTGATCGGCAGCCCGACTTCGCCGGCAACATCAGTTTGTTGGGCGTGATCGACGCCGGACTCGGTCGTAAAGAAGACGCCTTGGGCGAAGGCCGTCGCGCGTGCGAGCTGCTCCCGATTTCTCGGGATGCTATCGATGGTCCCGCGGTTGCCGTAAATCTCGCGCAGATTTATGCCTGGACCGGCGAAAAAGATTTGGCGATCCAGCAGATTGAAGTAATCGAGCGGACGCCAACCCGTCTCAGCTACGGTTTGCTCAAGCTTCATCCCTACTGGGATTCGCTGCGAGGCGATCCGCGCTTTGAGAAGATTGTCGCTTCGCTCGCTCCCAAATAATCTTGCCTAACGAATCCGACTTGCGGACCGCGGCAAACCGACCCCCGCGGCATAGAGGATCGACTCGGTAACTCCGTCAATTTTGAGGTCTTTCTCGATCGCCTTATCGCTCAGGGCCGCGGTACAAAAAGGCGCCAGCCCGAGCCACGTGGCCACCAGGCAAAAGGTTTGGCATAAATGTCCCGTCTCCAGAAGGACGACCCGATACGCCCGACCGTTCGGATATTTCCACATCGTTCGGGCGAAAACCGCCGTCATCAGGAACAGCGCCGCCGCAGATCGGGCGTAGCTCTGGTGCGCGCAATACAGTTTTGCTTTCTCTGCAGTTGCGCCGGCGCTGATCATCTCGAGTTCGTGATGTTGCGGATGATAGTGATACAAACCGCACCTCAAGCCTTTGACCCGTAACGCCATCAAATAAACCTCACCCGGATGCAGCGCGCCGCCCGATGGACTGGTCTTGTGGATTAACCGGCCAAAAACCGGCGAGTGGAGATAACCGCGCACGCCCCAGACCAGGGACAAAAGTTGAGATACTGTTTCAAGCGATAGCTTGCCCGGCGAAAATTTCCTGTGCGTCTTCCGTTTGAGCAGGACTTCGATGAACTCCGACTCCGGCGGTTTCAGCTTCAGCAGGGAAACTTTTTTTGCCTTCGGCAGTGATTTGAAAAGTTCCGGCCGCTTTTTCGGTAGCAGGGCTTTCCATTCCGCAACGCTGCGTGTTCGCTTCACATAGCGGGCATCCTTGGTGATGAAGTGAAAACTCCCTTCCGGCAGCCAACTTGACCATTGGCGGGCGAGTTTTTCGTCAAAGTTTGCGTCGGGCGAATTTTTCCGCAGCAGGAGGCCGTGCTTTACCAACTGCCTGACCGTGGTCTCGACACTTTGTCGGGTGTAGCTCGAAAATTGAGCTGCAGCTTGCTCCGAAGTTTTCCAGTCATCGAAAAAGTCGAGTAGCTCGCAGGTGATCGGCCGGCCCGTTACGGTGCGGCCGCTGGCGAAATTGCAAAATCGGAGCGCGCCGTCGTGCCAGTAGACCAGCATGCTGCGGGCCCGCCGCAACTGGTACCCGCCGCGCCTGGCCATGGAAGATGTTGCTTAGTCTTTTTGCCGGTGACTACGGGAGGCGGGTGAATGAACTGTGTCCGTCCAGGTCCTTGATATAACTTTTTACTGTTTTCAATTCCGCTTCGAGAGTTCGCGCGGCTTGTTTGAGCGCCCTCTTGGAGTCCTTTATGAGCTGCTGATCGGACACCTGCGAAGCTCTCTTTTTTCTCGCGGGTCGTTTTCTTTTCGCCATGGGATTACCTTTCGTTTCACTCAGTCTGCTCAGAACCGTGTCGCGATGTCAATCCGTTCGCCGGTCAATTGGTTAGGCTTTGATAGTTGATAGGTAGGGCGAGACTCTGTCCAGCCGCGGTTGCATCAATCTTTCCCGGGTTCCTGGTTTCCTGATTAGTTCTTTTTATCTTGTTGCATGAACAGGCAACAAAGGATCGCACTTGTCACGGGTGCGAACAAAGGAATCGGTTTTGAAGTGGCCCGGCAACTCGTGCGCGAAGGATTTCGCGTTTTCCTCGGAGCGCGTGACGAAAAAGCGGGGAAAGCAGCTGCAGAAAAATTGAATCAGGAAACCAGGAAAGCAGGAAAAGAGGGGGGACCCGAT
>JAJPJU010000098.1 GCA_021324035.1 Spartobacteria bacterium
GTGATCACAACGTCGGCATCATTCATTTTTCGTTCGAGCCCCACTGAATCGGAAACAACCTTGAAACCGGGAGTAATTTTCGCGCTGCAAAAGCTCATTAACCCAAATCCAAGGCCGCCTGCCGCCCCCGCGCCCGGTTCATTTCGGTAATCAAATCCAAATTCTTTCGCCACGACATCAGCAAGTTTGGTCAACGCTCGTTCGAATTTATCGATCTTGTCAGGGGTCACGCCTTTTTGCGGACCAAACACGCGCGTCGCGCCATTGGCTCCGAGCAACGGATTTCGCACGTCGACTGCGGCGATGATTTTTGGTTTGCCCTCACCTTTCCCCTCTCCCCCGGCGAGAGGAAGCCGCGAAACGGCAGCTGAGAGTACTTCAATGTGCGTCAGCTTTTCGAGTTCGACTACGGTACCTTTTAATTCCTGCCCGCCGTTGAAAAAGTTAAAACCAAACGCGCGCGCCATACCAGTTCCGCCATCATTCGTCGCGCTGCCGCCGAGACCAATGATGATCTCATTCGCGCCGCGCTTGGTCGCACCCAAAATCATTTCCCCAACACCGAACGTGGTCGCGATTTCAGGATTTAGCTCGTTCGGCCGCAACCGCCGCATCCCCGCGGCCTCACTCATTTCCATCACCGCCAGCTTACGATCATCAATCCAACCGTAACTCGCCTCGATTTGGCGGCCGAGCGGATCATGCGATTTGCATTCAACCCATTTCGCGCCAAACGCCTGCGAAATTGCTTCGGCAGTTCCCTCACCACCGTCCGCCATCGGCACGATTTCGATCTCGGTGTCCGGCAAAATTTCGCGCAGACCGGTCGCGATCGCCTCGGCGACTTCCCGCGCGCTCAGGGTTCCCTTAAACTTATCCGGCGCGATTAGAATTTTCATTCGTTGATAGGGACGCCGCGCTGCAGCGTCCGCGGACATCGCAGCGCGATGTCCCTACCCTTTCAGTTTCTTCTCCAAAATTTCGCCGGCCAACTGCGGATTCGCTTTCCCCTTCGATAACTTCATCACCTGACCTTTGAGAAAATTCAGCGACGCTGCGTTGCCCGCCTTGAAATCAGCGGCCGGTTTCGGATTCGCCGTGATCACTTCGTCCACGATCTTCTCGATCGCGCCGGTATCGCTCACCTGCTCTATTCCTTTTTCTTTCACGATCGCGGCTGGGCGTTTGCCGGTGGAAAACATTTCTCCAAAAACTTCCTTGCCCTGTTTGCCACTGATTTTGCCGCTGTCGATCAGGTTGACCAATTCATCGAGCGCTTCAGGCGGGATTGGACAATCGTTGATTGTTTTGCCGGAGCTGCTGAGCGCGCTTTGCAAATCGTTGAGAATCCAGTTAGCCACGCTTTTGGCTTTCTTCGAACCTTTGGCCGCGGTTTCAAAATATCGCGCCAGATCGATGTCGTCCGCGAGAACGCCGGCATCGTATGCCGTGACTTGATACTGCTCGACGAATCGCGCGCGCTTTTGTTTCGGCAATTCGGGAACGCGCGCTCTCGCCTCCGGCAACAACACTTCGGTTTTTACCGGCACCAGGTCAGGATCCGGGAAATAACGATAATCGTGCGCTGATTCTTTGGTCCGCATCAAAAACGTTTCGCCGGCCGCATCGTCCCATCCCCGCGTCTCCTGTTGAAGTTTTTCGCCGCGCTTGAGCGCTTCGATCTGCCGTTCAATTTCATAAGCGAGCGCGCGACGTACCCCGCTGATTGAGTTCATGTTCTTGATCTCAATCTTGGCACCGAGCTCCGCCTGCGTCTCCGGACGAACTGAAACGTTGCAGTCGCATCGCAGCTGGCCCTTCTCCATGTCGGCGTCGCTCACGCCACCGTAAATCAGGATTTGCTTCAGCGAAGTGAGAAACGCGAATGCTTCCTCGGGTGAATTGATCTCCGGTTGGGTCACAATTTCCATCAACGGTGTTCCCGCGCGGTTGAAATCGATGCTCGTGTTGGTCTCGAAGTGGAAGCTCTTGGCCACGTCTTCTTCAAGGTGAATGCGAACGAGATGTACTTGTTTGCTCGGCGTCGCAATGTTCTTCTGAGCATCCTTTGGATAAGCCAGATCGTGCAATGGGACCGCGCCGTTTTCGCACAGCGGCATGTCGTATTGCGAAATCTGGTAGTTCTTCGGCATGTCGGGATAAAAATAATTTTTCCGATCGAATTTGCAGACCGGCGCGATGTCGCAATCGAGCATGAGCCCGGTCAGCACCGTCATGCGAAGCGCTTCATGGTTCATCGCCGGCAATGCCCCCGGCAACCCGAGACAAATCGGACAGGTGTGCGTATTGGGCGCGGCGCCGAACTCAACCGGACACGCGCAGAACATTTTCGACCGCGTCTTGAGCTGGACATGAACTTCCAACCCGATGGTAGCTACATAATTCATTACAAAAGCTTCTTCACACAACGTCCACAAAGGTCACAACGTCACATCAGAACAATTTTTATCGTCGAGCTTGCCATTAATGATCCTTTTGATTCCGTTTTTCAAATGTGCTTCTCCAAAATTGATCAAAAGACCCAGTTTGAGATCGCTCATCCGTAATTGGGTCAAAAGCTGCTTCGCATGTAGCGCACTCATAGCTTCAACTGATTTTAGTTCTACGATGACTTTCGAATCGACGAGTAGATCAGTTCGATACGCCTCATCAAATCGGACACCATCATAAACGATTGGCATTGGTTTCTGCCGCTCAACTATTAGTCCGCCCTTCTTCAGTTCATGGGCGAGTATGACTTCGTAAGCCGATTCGAGCAGTCCCGGACCAAGTTTGGTGTGAACAATAAACGCCGAATCTAACACACGCTTCGCAATTTCATTTTCCGACATGCCGTCGTGTCCGTTGTGGACTTTGTGCGATACTATTTCTGGACCGCGTAGTTGAGCGCGGCAACGACGTCGAATTTCTTCAAACGCTCGCGCAACTCCGGATCGTTCGCCGCATCAATGATCCGATGATCCTGAATCAGCTCCAAAAATTGCCCCTGCGACAGCATTTGCGAAATCTCCTGGTCGTTCCGCAACGCCACCACTTTTGGATGTTCGGACAGTTCCTTCGCACCGGGATATTCCAGGAATCGTTCGGCATACTGCGGATTTGCCGCGACCGTCCCGACCTTCTCGATCAAGTCGTAGGTTTTCTGCGGAACGATGTCCGTTTTCTTCAATACGTTGCCTATTACCCCCATCTCGAGCGAGTTTTTCAGACGTGCGAGGGAAGTGGTTAATGGCGCTTCGTCCTCACCCGGCTCGGCAAAAATTCGCCGGCGCATATCCACGGCATGAACAACGGACGAATCGTTTGCCTGCTCGCGGACTTCCGCATTGGCCACCGAACCGACCGAGCGAACCCCAACGACGATCAACCAGACCATGAACACTCCGAAAAACGCGCCGAGCACCGCGCCGCTCGATCCGTAAATCAATCGAACAAGCAACGACTCGTGTTGATCGGTTCGCCGGAAAAGGGCCGAGCCGATGCCGCTGATGATTGCGTAGATAACCAGTCCAAAAATCGCCCCGGCGAGGATCGACAACACTGCATCCGGCAATGTGAAAAACATGCCGAGAAGCGGCCCAAAAAATTTACTGGCGAACCAGCCGCAGAAGTAGGCAGCCACAAGTGCGCCAAGACGGGCGACCTGGCGAGGCAGTCCACGTCGCCATCCGCGCAGGATTTCGAACAAAATCAAAATCACCGCGAACGAAACAAAAACGATCTGCCAAAGCGGCGAACCCGCCGCGGCTTGAACTTGCGACATCATCTCTCTGGTAAACGAATTGCCCGCTGACGGAGGGCGTGATCGCACAGGACCAGCGCGGCCATTGCTTCCACCATTGGCACTGCCCGAGGCAGGACGCAAGGGTCATGTCGGCCCCGGGCTGCCAGTTTGGTCTGCTCGCGCGAGGACGTAACGGTCTTTTGTTCGCGCGCAATCGTTGCTGTCGGCTTAAATGCAACCCGAAAGTAAATCTCCTCCCCGTTCGAGATTCCACCCTGAATACCCCCGGAATAATTGCTCGCTGTCCGAACTTTGCCGCCGCGCATTTCAAACGCATCGTTATGTTCGGAGCCGCGCATTCGCGTCGCGGAAAATCCCGAGCCGATTTCGAAACCTTTCGTTGCCGGCAAACTCAACATTGCTTTCGCCAGATCGGCCTCAAGTTTGTCGAAGACCGGCTCGCCCAGTCCAACCGGCCCGTTCCGGACGACACACTCAATTATCCCGCCTAACGAATTACCATCGGCGCGCGTCGTCTCAATCAGCGAGATCATTTTCTTTGCCGTCGCTTTGTCCGGGCAACGCACAATGCTCGAGTCGACCTCAGCGACTTTGATTTTCGATCGGTCGACCTTAGCGGATAATTCGTGAATTGCGGAAACGTATCCGACAATTTCGATCTTTGGATAAAGCGTGCGCAAAATTTTCCGCGCTAACGCGCCCGCGGCAACGCGACCGATTGTCTCTCGGGCTGAGGCTCGTCCCCCGCCCTGCCAGTTTCGGATTCCGTACTTCGCTTCGTAAGTGAAATCTGCGTGCGAAGGCCGGAACGTCTTCGCCATCGCGGCATAGTCTTCGGGCCGCGCGTCTTTGTTGCGAACCAAAATTCCGATGGGCGTGCCGAGGGTCTTGCCGTCAAAAACACCGGAAAGAATTTCACAACGGTCTTCTTCTTTCCGCTGCGTCGTGATTTTGCTTTGTCCGGGACGGCGCCGATCCAGCTCACACTGAATTTCCGTCTCAGAAATCTCTATCTGCGGCGGACAACCGTCGATCACCACCCCGACACCGCCGCCGTGCGATTCGCCGAACGTCGTGATCCGAAAAAGTTGCCCGAACGTGTTGCCCATGAAGACGGGAAAATAAGTCCATCTCAGGCGATCACAACGCGTAATCTCCGGGAGCGCAGGCGGCTCGCCTGCAAAATCCAGCGGCTCGCCGGTTTAAGTCGTGTTTGGCGAGTCGCCGAACACCACAGGCCGGCGGCCTGTGCTCCTCAGACGATCAGATCGCTTCGAAAGCGAATTGCAGGTCGTCGATTAGATCGCGGAGATCCTCGATGCCGACCGAGAGCCGCACGAGCGAGTCGCCGATGCCGAGCTCATCCCGTTTCTCTTTCGGGACGGAGGCGTGGGTCATCAGTGCAGGATGATTGATCAAACTTTCCACACCGCCCAAACTTTCGGCGAGTGCGAACAAGTGCGTGTTTTCTAGAAATCGTTTCGTTCCGGCGAGATCGGTTTTCAAGATGATCGAGACCATTCCGCCAAAACCGCGCATCTGAGTGCGGGCGAGGTCGTGCTGCGGGTGCGATTTTAAACCTGGGTACATGACCTTTTCGACCTGCGGTTGCTCTTCAAGCCAGCGTGCGAGCTCCAGCGCGTTTGCGCAATGACGTTCCATCCGAATCGCGAGCGTTTTGAGACTTCGCAAAACGAGGAAGCTGTCGAAGGCGCCGGCAATTGCGCCGACTGAATTTTGCAGGAACCACATCCGTTCGCCGAGATCCTTGTCGTTTACCACGGCGACGCCGCTCACAAGATCGGAGTGACCGTTCAAATATTTCGTCGCCGAATGCACAACGATATCGAATCCGAATTCGATCGGCCGCTGGATCCAGGGCGTAGCGAAAGTATTGTCCGAGACAGACAGAATCTTGTGCTCCCGCGCAACTTTCGCGATCGCCTCGAGATCGATGATTTTCAAAAGCGGATTGCTTGGAGTCTCGATCCAAACCATTCGCGTATTCGGTTTGATTGCTTTTTCGAAGCGCGACGCATCGGTTAAATCCACATAAGTGAATTCAAGAGCAGCCGATCGTTTTCGAACTTTGTCGAACAAGCGAAACGTGCCGCCGTAAAGATCGTCGCTGACGACGATGTGCGAACCACTGTCGAGCAGTTCAAGCACAGTCGACATGGCAGCGAGTCCCGATGCGAAGGCAAACCCGCGCGTTCCACCTTCCAGGTCGGCAATGCATTTTTCGTAAGCCAGCCGGGTGGGATTGATCGAGCGCGCATAATCGAATCCTTTGTGTTTTCCGGGACTTTCCTGGACGTAGGTGGACGTCGCGTAAATCGGTGTCATCACCGCGCCGGTGGTCGGATCGGGTTCCTGGCCGGCGTGGATCGCGCGAGTAGCAAATTCCTGCTGTCGTTTCATGTGGATCTAAAAGATAGGCGGCTTCAACTAAATAGGTAGCGGCGATTGACCTCAATCGCCATGGCCGTTCGGTGAACGGACGCTACATTACTTCGGCATTTTCAAGCGCAGGTAGGACAACAAATCGGTCCGGGTGATCAAACCGAGAAATTTGTCTCCGTCCATGACGATTGCGACGCGCCCGCGATTAAACACCTCCAGTAAATCGTTGATCTTCGCTGTTGGCGGTAACGTTTCGAGGTTGTCAGTCATCGCATTTTGCACCCGATCATTGAACTGGCTCGAGTCGCGATGGACTTTCACCAAAATATCCGATTCGTCGACGATTCCGACCGGGCGCCGGCTTTGATCCACGACCGGCAATTGCGAAATGTCCGCGCCGCGCATCCGTTTGAAAGCGGTCAGCAAGGTATCCGTCGGACCAACCGTAATCACCTCACCGGCTTCGTAGCGGTGCGAAATCAAATCGCTCAGATCGCCCTGAGGCGGACGATGGATGAAACCCTGCTCGGCCATCCAAAAATCGTTGTACATTTTCGAGAGATATTTGTTTCCGGTATCGGGAACCAGGCTGACAACACGTTTTGGTTTCTCCTGTTCGCGGCAATAACGCAAGGCACCGGCGACCAGAGTTCCGGTCGACGATCCGCCAAAGATTCCCTCCTTTCGCAACAGTTCGCGGGCAACGCTGAAACTTTCCTCATCACTAATTTCGTAAGCATCCGTTACGAGCGACATGTCGGCGATCTCGGGAATGAAATCCTCGCCGATTCCCTCGACGGCCCAGCTACCGGCTTCGGTCATTTTACCGCTCTTAATATATTCGTACAACACCGAGCCCTTCGGATCGGCCAAAACCATTTCGATTCCGCGGCGCGGTTTGACCCGATTAAAGAAACGACCGAGCCCGGTCAAGGTTCCACCGGAACCGACGCCGACGACGATCGCGTCAACATCGTGCCGCATTTGTTCCCAAATCTCAGGGCCGGTGGTGCGCTCGTGGGCGAGCGGATTTGCCGGGTTGCCAAATTGATTGACGTAAAACGCGCCCGGAATTTCCCCGGTCAAACGCGCAGCAACGTCCTGATAATATTCCGGATGACCGCGCGTCACATCTGAACGAGTCATCACAACTTCAGCGCCGAGCGCTTTGACATGCGAAATTTTCTCCTGCGACATCTTGTCCGGAATCACCAGCATCACGCGATAGCCCTTCGCGGCGGCGACCAGCGCGAGCCCGAGACCGGTGTTACCGGCGGTTGCTTCAATCACAATGCCACCGGGTTCGAGTTTTCCCTCTTCTTCCGCAGCTTCGATCATCGAGAGCGCGATCCGGTCCTTGATCGAGCCGGTCGGATTTTGATTTTCCAACTTCAGGAACAGATGGCACGGCCCGGTGTCGAATTGCGTAATCTCGATCAGCGGCGTTTCGCCGATCATCGAAAGAATTGCCGGCCGTTTTTTAGAACCAAACGTTGGCGCAGCGGGGACTTCGATCATTCGGGAAGTTTGGGTTCGCCCTTATGTGACCACTCGTTTTTGCTGTCCTCAAGAAAGTGTTGGAGCACGTCGAAACGAACCTCGCCGTAATTTAGCGCGTAGCGAAGATCGCCTTCTTTATATACCCAGGTTGTGGGAATCCATGAAACGGGCATGCCGGCGAATTGTTTGATCTTGTTATCGCCGCGGCGCGGGCCGGGATCGGCCAGGATCGTCACGTTGGGCTGACCGGCAATCTGAAATTTCTCCAGCATCGTTTTCCCATCGCCGCCGTCGTTCCAAATCGAGACGAAGTAGAATTTCACCTGCGGATTTGCCTTCACCATCTTTAGCCAGCCACCACTCTTGAGTTCAGCCTGGCAATTGGAACACCACGGCGCCCAAAGATGGACAACAGACAGGTCCGGTGACTTTATTCCCGACGTGACAGTTTTTTCGGCGGTCGGCGGAACCAGCGCGCGATCCAAATCGTCCTGAGCGCGGACAACGCCCAAAGTCACCAGGGCCATCGTAACGAGGGCTGCAAATCTCAAGGCTAACATCCTGTCCTTAATATGGAGAGAAGCGGAACGCGCTCAAGATCAGGTGGCACACGATCTCCGGGCGCGTTCATGATCGAGCCCGGAGAGCCTGATTCACCATGTTTTCCCGAGATCACGCCGGTGCCGTACTGCGGACCGCGCTGGAGCACGCTTGCCGGCACAACAGCTGGGCAAAGCCTTCTACGTCAGATATCGCCGCGCGCTTCGATTTGACCGGTCGACTGAAAACGCCTACTATGGCGCTCCGTTTTCCGCGGAGTCTTCGGTCCCGCCCAGGCGGGACCGCGACAGCTTAAGGCCCTAAGGAGCCTCATTTATATATGGTGCAAATGCAGGATGTAATGTCGAAGCCGATGCCGGATTTCCGGGAGGGCTCGATTGTTAAAGGAAGAATTTTGGAAGTGCGACCACGCGAGGTGCTGGTCGATATTGGTTACAAATCAGAAGGCGTCATTTCGTTGTCGGAATTTGAAGACGTCGAAAATCTCGAAGTCGGCGATGAAGTCGACGTGCTGCTGGAGCGGCTCGAGAACGATGAAGGCATGGTCGTGCTTTCGAAAGAGAAGGCGGCCTATCGCCAGAACTGGAACAAGATCGCCAGCGTTTTCCAGGAAGACGGCCTGATCAAAGGCAAAGTAAAATCCGTCGTTAAAGGCGGACTGATGGTGAACATCGGCGTCGAGGCGTTCTTGCCCGCATCGCAGATCGACATTGTTCCGCCAAAAGATCTTCAGCAGTTCGTTGGTAACACCTACGATTTCAAGATCGTCAAGATCAACGACGACCGGCGCAACGTCGTTCTAAGCCGCCGCGAATTGATCGAGCAGGAGCGGAGCGAGAAACGCCAGCAATTCATGGACAGCGTGAAAGTTGGCGATCGCGTCAATGGGACGGTCAAAAATCTCACCGACTTCGGCGCGTTCATCGACCTCGATGGCATAGACGGCTTGCTTCACATCACTGATATGACCTGGGGCCGTCTCGGACATCCGAGCGAGCTCGTGAAAGTTGGCCAACAGCTGGAAGTTCAGGTTCTCGACATTAATAAAGAGAAAGAACGCGTTTCGTTAGGCCTGAAACAACTTCAGAAGAATCCCTGGGATCAGATTGAGGAACGCTTCCCGGCCGGACAAAAAGTTAAAGGCAAGATCACGAACCTTGTCCCTTACGGCGCGTTCGTGGAGCTCGAAGAGGGCGTCGAAGGTCTTATTCACGTTTCCGAACTTTCCTGGACGAAGCGAATCATGCGCCCATCGGACATTCTGACCGTTGGCCAGGAAGTCGAAGCCGTTGTCCTCGGGGTAAACAAAGAGGAACAAAAGATTTCGCTGGGCCTGCGCCAGCTCGAACCCAATCCGTGGGATGAGATCGAGAAGAAATTCACGATCGGCAGCCGCGTGAAGGGCACGATCCGCAACATGACCGCCTATGGCGCGTTTGTTGAGCTCGAAGAAGGAATCGACGGAATGATCCACGTTTCCGATTTGAGCTGGACCCGGAAGATCAACCATCCGAGCGAAATGTTTAAGAAAGGCGACGAAGTCGAGGCCGAAGTCATCGACATCGACAAGACGAATCAGCGAATCAGTCTCGGCATCAAACAACTGAGCGACGATCCGTGGAAGATAATCGATCAGAAATATAAGATCGGCGATTTGGTGAAGGGCAAAGTCAGCAAGCTCGCCAGCTTCGGCGCGTTTGTGGAATTGCAGGACGATATCGACGGCTTAGTGCACATCTCGCAGTTAAGCGAAGACCACGTCGCGAAAGTGAAAGATGTGCTCAAAGTCGGGCAGGAAGTCGAAGCCCGCGTGATCAAAGTCGACAAAGTCGAGCGGCGCATCGGTCTATCGATCAAAGCCGCGAACTACACTGAGGAACAGCTGCGTAAGGAAGCAGAAACTTTCGATACTCTTCGACCTGGCGAAGACATGGTCGGACTGGAGAAAGCGTTTGCCGCCGCCGAGCAGGAGGAATATCGGCCCGGTGAAGCCAAGAAGGCGACCGCCAAGGAATCGAAACCGGCCAAAGAGCCGAAAGAAGCCAAGCCGAAAAAAGAGTCGAAAAGGAAGTAAAATCGGCGGATGCGTCGAATTTCTTCCGGATCGACATTTTTTTACAAGCGGGTGTTCCCAATCATCTGGTTTGGGATGATTGGTATTTTCCTGCTTGCCGCGATCATTGGCGCGATCAAAGGCGCCGAGCCTGCATTTGTTATCGTTCCTCTGGCGGTGCTGGCGATCGCCGGCGGATTCGTGTTTAAGAAATTGCTGTTTGATCTCGTTGACGAAGTTTGGGACGACGGGGACGCGCTTGTTGTTCGAAACAAAGGCTACGAAGAGCGAATTCCTCTGTCCGAAATCATTAATGTCAGTGATTCCTTCATGACTAATCCGCCGCGCATCACTCTGACCGTGCGCAAACCGACGCGGTTTGGAAAAGAGATCACATTCATGCCGCCAATCCGGTTCCTCTCTTTCCTGCGCCATCCGATTGCCCGCGAGCTGATCGAAAGAGTTGACGAAGCCCGCCGCCGCTGAGTTTGAATTAGCTCGGAAGGAGCGGCGAATTATTCCGGGCCGAGCCGGCGCTTCTGAACTTTCTTTCGTGCGCGAGCGCTTCCTTTTTGCCGCCGCCCGGGAGTCATCGCCGGCGTTTCGGGATGAGACAACACTCGAGCAAGATCTTTCTCGGCGGTCAAATCGAGGCGCAACGGTGTAACCGACACCCATTGATTGGCAACCGCCCAGCGATCGGTTCCTTCAACTTCGTCGTTTAGTGGTTTGACAGTGAACCAAAAAATCTGACGCCCCATTGGGGTATTCTCGCTTCGGATTAAACGCCGTTAAATTTTCTCAAGCGCATCCGCGACGGCGGCCTGTAAAGTTCGCGGACCGTTACCTCCAAGATCGACGTCGATCTTCTCGAGGCGGCGAATGAGATCCAGAACTTCGCGGCGCGCCACCGGACCACCTGCAGCCGCACAAAAGTGGGTGCGGCAACCGAAGGGACGATCGTGGTAGATCAAACATGCGCCTGATTGCCGATGCAGCATTGGACAAATGCCATCAGGATTTTTCGGCAGCGATTTGCGGCCGGTGGCGCGGAATGCGCGCGCTGCGACGACGCCCTCGCCTTTGGTCAGATAAGGCGTTCGTCCGGTCAGTTTAAAATGACAACATTCGGTCAGACGCGTGCAATTCCGTAATATGGGGCGTTGGGCAAGTTCGGCATAAATCTGAGACACTTCCTCGACTGCACTTTGTGATTTTTTTGGACTCATGCGATTGCATTTGGTTCCACACCGGCCATCGCGTGTCCCGCGATCCAACCCGTGGTCCAGGCCGCCTGGAAATTAAAGCCGCCGGTGATGCCATCGATGTCGAGCAATTCGCCGGCGAAATAAAGGCGAGGCCTGATTCGGCTTTCCATGGTCTTAAAATTGATCTCGCGCAAACTCACGCCTCCACAAGTGACAAATTCATCCTTGTTCATCGACTTGCCGTGGACCTGGAGTTCCGTCTCGCGCAGTTGCCGAACGAGCGAGTAAATTCCTTCGCGCGAGAGCGCGGTCCAAATGGTGTCGGGAGAAATCCGTGCATTCGACACTAACTTTTCCCAAAGACGAATCGGCAACGCCGCGACGGGCGAGTTGACCACACGCTTCTTCGGTTGTTGCTCGCGACGAACCCGGAGTTCGGACCGGAGGGCTGCTTCGGTCATTGCTGGAAGCCAATTTACCCGCAGCGGAAAATGATAATCCACCGCGTGCAACGCGCGCGCGCCCCACGCCGAGAGTCGCAGCACTGCCGGTCCGCTTAATCCATGATGCGTAATGAGCAGTGCTCCGCGTTCGCACAATTTCCCGACGGAAAGCTCCACATCTTCTAACGATACGCCGGGCAGCGATTGCAACCACGCCGATCCAATCTGAAGCGCGAACAGCGACGGAACCGGCGATTCGATGGTATGGCCCAGTGAGCGAGCGATCTCGGCACCGATCACACTACGAGCTCCACCGGTGGCCAGAAGCAGCCGATCGCAAGTAGTCGAACTGCCGTCGCTCAATTCCAAATCGAAGCCGCCATCCTGGTTAACCCGCGCGCTTTGTATTCCTTTGCGGGTAAAAAGTCGAACGCCTGCGACTTTCGCCGCAGTGATCAGACACTCCACGATCGTCTCCGATGAGTCGCTCGTCGGAAATATTCGTCCATCGTTTTCCCTCTTTAGCCGAACGCCGCGCGATTCAAACCAGTCCATGGTATCCTGCGCGGAAAACCGGTGGAACGGCGAAATCAATTCCCGTTCGCCGCGCGGATAACGCATCGCGAACATCCGTGGATCAAACAGGGAGTGCGTTACGTTACAACGGCCCCCACCGGAGATCCGGACTTTGGATAGAAATTGCGAACTGCGCTCGAATAACGAGACTTCGCAATCCCGGTTTGCACGGGCAGACGCGATCGCGGCAAAGAATCCAGCCGCGCCACCGCCCGCGATTCCGATCCGAATCATGCGTTAATCTATCGCAGCGCGATGTGGTCGGTAAACAAAGCCGGTACACAAAACGCGCCTTTTCGGCCGCACGGTTTGCGACCAGAAAAGGCGCGATTGTTGTGTGTCGCGTTTAAGAATTAATCCTCATCGAGGACCACGCGGTCGACCATCATCTTGTCGCCCTCACCAATGTAATGAACATGAACCGGGACGCCCACGCGAACTCGCGTCCGCACCGTCGCCTCGTCCAGTTCCTTACCGCTTCTGGTCACATAAACGACCTTCTTGCCGAAGCGATAATGTCGCGGGCCGGCACTTTCCTTCAGCACAATTCCTGTCCCCGGTGTGTACTCGGTGATTGTGCCGCCGCCCTCAGTCGTGGTTGTAGTGGTGGTGGTTTCCGAAACCTGTGCCCACGCAAACGGAGCCGCGACTGCCAATGCCATACTCAATACTAATTTCTTCATAGTTCCTTAGACGCGGCCGGAAATGATCGTATTCGGATTCATTTCACGTGTTTCTCGGCGGTTTACCTAAAAAGTTGCTCGACTTTGATTTCGTCGATCTTCAAAAAGATGCGATGGAACCCACACCGCCACCAGTGCCGTCAACGCCGCCCCCGCCAACGCCACAACCGCCGCGTGGTTGGTGGTCACGAAACTGGAAGTGGTTTGTTCCAACCGGGTGTTTTACCTTCCTCGTCATCGGCGCTTTGTTTGTCGTTTGCATCGTGTTCTTCGCGTTCAGCGTCATCAAATCATCCGACGCTTACCAAACTGCGCTCGCCCGCGCAAAACAGGACCAGCGGGTAACCGCCGCCCTCGGAACCCCAATTAAGGATGGATTAGTTCCATCCGGAAAAACCAGCGTGAACGGTCCATCAGGCGAAGCCGATATCGCAATCCCGATTTCCGGGCCGAAAGGAAAAGGCACAATTTACGCCGTCGGAACAAAGTCGGCGGGTAAATGGGAATTTTCCAAACTCACGGTGCAAATTGAAAACGGCGAAACGATCGACCTGAAAGGAGGCTCTCCCAAAGCGGCGACCGAACCTGAAGAGGAGACTCCGAAAAATGAGGAAACAACCGATGAGCGCCTCGAATCAATTCAGTTGGCCCGCGAAAACGGTGAACGCCTGCAGCCCGTGGAAAATTTCAAACCCACCGACAACCCGGAACACATTATTATCAAGCTCACCGAAGGAAACGAAGGGACCCGGGTCAAGACTGTCTGGACAAATGTCAACGCCGGCGGCGCATCCAATCAGAAACTTTGGACAAAGGAACTCGTGCCCAACGATGACGATCGGGCCGCGGATTTCTCGCTCTCCAACAGCAACAGCAAGGAATTTCCGGCCGGCGACTACAAGATCGACGTCTATTTGGACGACGAATTGATCCAGACGGTGCGGTATAAAGTTAAATAAGCGAGACTGTCACTCTGCTCGGTCGCTGCCATGCACAATGTGCAAGCCGACCAGGCGTCCCACTAACGCGACAAGATAAAATTGTCCCAGGATCGCTTCGAGCAGCGCCAGAGTTCGCGCGGCCGCGGTATGCGGAACAATGTCGCCATATCCAACGGTCGCGAGCGTAACAAAACTGAAGTAGCGCAACTGCATTACCCGGCCAACGATGTCATGCGGCATTGCCGAGGTCAGCGACATGAACGCGTCGGGTTGCGCTTCAGCAACAAGTGAATACGCAAACGTCCATGCGTACCCGAGCAGGAGATACGCGCAGATTGCGCCGTAAATCTTGTCCCAGGTAACTCTTCCACTGCCGAGCACATACGACAAAATCGCAACCGCGAAAAAACCGATAAGCACCATCAAACTCCCGTGCGCGAGCATGATCAGCCAATGACTCGGCGCGGCCGCCAGCCAAAACGTCATCGCAATAGAAAAAATCGATACGCAGAAACCGATAATGAAAAAGCTTCGCCGCCGGCTGACTGCGTAGGTTGCCGACAGGAACACGGCGGCCCCGATGATGTTTAAAATCATCGGTCCATAATAGAAGGACGCTACGAAGGGCTGCACCACGAAGATGACAACCAGCAAGATCAACAACCATAAATGCCGGTTCGGATCCGATGCGTTCATTTTTGCCAAAATGAATCTACGATTCGAACAGGTCGAGATATTTGATGCCTGAGCCGGTGTTGAAGATCACGACGCGTTCACCGGAGCTAATTTTTCCAGCCGCGCGAAGTTTTTTCAACGCGACAAAACAGGCTGCGCCTTCGGGAGCAACAAACAAACCTTCCTTCGAGCCAACTTCCCGCACCGCAGAAATCATTTCCTCGTCATCAATTGCAATCGCGCCGCCATTCGACTTTCGCAAAATGTCCAGCATCAGGAAATCGCCGATCGCTTTTGGAACGCGCAGACCGGACGCAGTTGTGTGTGCGTTCGGAAATTCGGCTGCGAATTTCTCGCCGGCCTCAAACGCGCGAACGATCGGTGCGCAGCCGCTTGCCTGAATCGAAAACATCCGCGGCCGCTTCGAATCGATCCAGCCGAGCTTTTCCATTTCATCAAACGCTTTCCACATCCCAATCAATCCAGTGCCGCCGCCGGTTGGATACAGAACGACGTCCGGCAATTTCCAATCGAGCTGCCCGGCGATTTCGTAACCAAGGGTTTTCTTTCCTTCGATCCGATACGGCTCTTTCAAGGTCGAAACATCGAACCAGCCTTCTTTCTCTTTCCGTTTTGCGATCTCAGCGCCGCAATCGGTGATCAATCCATCGATAAGAGTGACGTGCGCGCCGACTTCACGACATTCGATAATGTTCGCGCGCGGTGTGTCGCGCGGCATAAAAACATGCGCTTCGAGTCCCGCGCGCGCAGCATATGCCGCCATAGCCCCGCCCGCATTCCCGGCGCTGGGTACCGCGAGTTTTTTGGCGCCGAGAAATTTCGCCATTGAGACAGCGACAGTCATTCCGCGAGCTTTGAAACTCTGGGTCGGATTGACCGATTCGTCTTTGATCCAAAGCTCGACATCAATTTCGCCGCCGAATCTCTTCGCGCGCAATAAAGGCGTTCCCCCCTCGCCCAGCGAGATCGGTTCGACATCGTTGGGCAATGGCAACAGCTCCCGCCATTTCCACAAAGACGTCCCACGCGCCTGAAAACTTGACTGCTTTAAGCAGTCGAGTTTGCGGATCGCTTCGAGGTCATAAATCGCGAACAAGGGTTTGCCGCAGGCGACGCAAAGGTTTTGCAATTGTCGCCAATCGTGGCGCTTCCCGCAGGCAGTGCACTCAAGGTGACTCAGAAGCATTTGATCCACAGATTACGCAGATTTACACAGATTTTCCGATTCTGATCCTATAATCTGCGCAAATCTGTAAAATCTGTGGACAAAATTTCTTCTGATCGCAGCCCCCCATGGTACCGGCCGTCGCTGACGACCCAGATCATGATCGGTCTCGTCGCAGGCGCGTTGATTGGCTGGCTGCGGCCCGATTGGGGGAACAAAGTTTATTTTCTCCGCGACATCTTCATTAACCTGATCAAATCGATCATCGCGCCGTTGGTTTTCTCAACCATCGTGGTGGGAATCGCGGGAGCGGGCGCGCTCAAAAAAGTCGGTCGGATTGGACTTAAGGCGCTCATATTTTTTGAAATCGTCACGACGGCCGCGCTTTTCATCGGACTCGCGGTTGTAAATCTGATCAAACCCGGAGTGGGCGTCACTCTCGCGGCCGGCAACGTCGATATTGCCAAGACGATTGGTCAGACCCATGCCCAAAGCCTGACCGACATCCTGGTACACATTTTCCCGTCCAGCATCATCGACGCGATGGTGCGTGGCGATGTTCTCCAAATCGTCGCCTTTAGCGTGTTGTTTGCACTCGCGGTTTCGGCAGTTGGCGATAAAGGCCGGCCCATCGTGCACGCGATGGAGAGTCTCGCGCAGATCATGTTCAAAGTTACCAATTACGTGATGATGTTCGCGCCGGTCGGTGTCGGCGCGGCCATGGCCCACACGATTGGGACCCAGGGACCGAGCGTGTTGATCAATTTAGGGAAACTGATTCTTTCCCTTTATGTCGCGTTGATCATCTTCGCAGTCGTTGTTTTTGGAATCGCAATTTGGATTGCGCGCGTGCCGCTTCGGCAATTTTTCCGCGCGGTGCGCGAGCCGGCGGCGCTCGCATTTGCCACCACCAGCAGCGAATCGGCGTTGCCCAAAGCAATGCAGGCCATGGAACGATTTGGGGTGCCGCCCTCCATCGTCGGGTTCGTGATGCCAACCGGTTACTCGTTCAATCTCGCTGGATCGACCTTGTA
>JAJPJU010000245.1 GCA_021324035.1 Spartobacteria bacterium
CACCTACTCCCACTCCGTGTCCCCGATGCCCGAGCCCAACCCCAACTCCTACTCCGTGTGGCGAAGAAGGCCCTTGTCCTTCACCCACGCCAACTCCGACACCTACTCCTACTGTGCCGCCCAGCCCGACTCCTTCGCCGACGGCGCCCACGGGTGACGATGTGGATGGCACCGGGTCGATTGTTGGACCTCACGGTGGACTCGCGACGTTCCAACTCAATGTGAAGCTCCAGTCTGGAAAGAAAAAGCCAGTGATTACGGGTTACGTCCTTTTCAGCGATCCGGGTTCAAAATTATCATTTAACGGGACCAATATCACCACTCTCTCCATCGTTGGTAACCATGCCCATATCGCGGGAACGACCGGCGCCGGAAAGAAGAAAACAAGTTTCATCGTCGACGTGATCGACAACGGATTCCCCGGCACCAACGACTTCTTCTCCATCCAGATCGGTAATGGGTACTCGGCGAGCGGGACTGTAGTTAGCGGCGATATCTTTATTAACTAGACCGGCCACAACCGGACAGATGCAGGCATTGAAGAATGCCGCTACTGTCAATTGTGCTGTCGTTCGTCGTGCCGGCCTATAATGAAGAATTCGAATTGCCTCGCACGCTTGACTCAATTCACGCAGCCGCTGCCGGCACGGAATATGAAATCATTATCGTCGACGACGCGTCTACTGACCGAACGGCTGAGATCGCCCGCAATGCGGGAACGAAAGTAGTTTCGATCAACCGGCGTCAAATCGCGGCCGCGCGCAACGCGGGCGCTCGCGCGGGGTGTGGCGAGATTCTGTTCTTTGTCGACGCCGACACCCGGATCAATCACAAGCACGTCGCTGAAGCAATTGACGCCCTTTCGAATGGTTATGCCGGTGGCAGCGCCCAAGTCCAAATTGGGGGAGCCGTGCCAATTTGGTCGCGCGTTTTTTTAAGAGTCTTTTGCACCATTTATTTCGCCTTCAGGCTCGGCGCGGGCGCATTTCTATTCACGACCAAGCAGAACTTCGACGCCGTGGGCGGGTTCGACGAAAATCTTTTCGTTGGTGAAGAAGTTTACTTCAGCCTGGCCCTGCACAAGCTTGGCCGATTCCGAATCCTGCCGGAACCAATCGTTACTTCCGGAAGAAAACTTCGAATCTATTCCGCCCGCGAAATATTGAGCTATACCTTCTACGTTCTGACACGCGGACCTCGGGCCGCGCGTTCACGCCATCGACTTGATATTTGGTACGACGGTAAACGCGAGACCGGATCGACCTGATGAAAGCCGGGGACATCGGCGTAGCGAAGACCGCCGACGATATTCGCAAATGTTTTTCAGTGATGCGGGTGCTGCGGACTCACCTCACCAGCGAACAAGAATTTGTCGACCGCGTTTCGCGTCAACAGAAACAGGGATACCTGCTGGCATTTTTGGAATCGGACAACGTGGTCCGCGCCGTCGCCGGTTATCGATTCCTCGAATCGCTTTTTTCCGGCAAGAATCTTTACGTCGACGACCTTGTCACGCGGGAGCAAGATCGATCGCACGGATATGGCGGACAGTTGCTCGACTGGCTCGTCGATCAGGCGCGGGCAAACGGCTGCGAGACCCTCGAGCTCGATTCCGGAGTCCAACGGTTTGACGCCCATCGGTTCTACTTTTCAAAACGAATGAGCATTTCATCCTATCATTTTCGAATTAAGATCGAGCCCGAGGCCTGAACTATGAAAAATAAAAACCCGTGGATCAAAATCTGCCCCGGCATTCAACGGCAAACCCTGGCCAGCGGAAAAACAATGTACCAAATGCTGGCCACGCTCGAAGCGGGAAGCAAAATGCCGGCGCACCAGCATCCACAGGAGCAAATCGTTCACATATTATCAGGACGAATGAAGTTGATCGTCGACGGGACGCCGCACGAGATGAAGTCCGGCGATTCGTTCTATCTGGGGAGCAACGTGCCGCACGGTGTCGAAACCATTGAAGAAACGCGAGTGCTCGATACCTTCAGCCCGCCCCGCGACGAATATCTCGCGATCGACGAAGCCAACAGGCAACGCCAGTAGGCCTTGGCCCTACCTGAAAAAAGAGTCGCTTCCGAAGAAGTAACCTGTTTAGCATCAGTCCCATGTTACACATCATTTGGTCGATCATTGTCGGTTTCATCATAGGCTTGTGCGCGCGTGCGGTCATGCCCGGTGTCCAGCACCTCGGATTTATTATGACCACGGTCCTCGGCGTTGCCGGATCGATTGTCGGCGGTTTGATTGGACGAATCTTTTCCAAACCGGCGCCCGGCTCGGCGTTTCATCCGGCCGGATTCATCATGTCAGTGATCTGCGCGATTCTCTTGCTGTGGGCCTGGGGCAAGTGGGGCGGCGCAATGGTGCATTAACCTGGCCGATTCAGTCGCAATAATCGTTGCCCGGGGTCGCTATCGGCCTTGGGTGTCTCCGCCCTTCAAGTCGCGGTTGCGATTCCGCTGACATCGTCTAGAATAGGCGCTTTCGAAATGGCTGAGAACACCGAAACGCTGGATATCAAGCAGTTCCAATTGCACGGGAAGGACACCGGCAGCGCAGATGTACAAATCGCGCTGCTAACGCGCCGGATCGGGCAACTTACCGAACACTTGAAAAGCCATGTCAAAGACCACTCCTCGCGACGTGGCCTCCTGAAAATGGTGGCCCAACGCCGGAGCTTGCTCGACTATTTGAGCCGGTCCGAGGCCGAACGGTATAAAAAGCTGATCGATAAGCTGAATCTGCGGAAATAATTTCGCAGCGACGGAAGCGTCCAGGTTTTCAGTGCGACGCCGATTCGAAAATTAAGTAAATCGCGACAACCAGGTCGTCAGACACCTTGGATTTTAGGTTTTAGTTTCGCGTCCCCGAAAGCATTCGGGGGCTACGGGTTTAAAACCTACAGTCAGGGTGACCGACCTGGAACTCGCACAATCCAGGAAAATACTATGCAACAGAAGGTCACGGCCCAAATTGGGGCCAATCAAATCTCAATCGAGACCGGCAAAATCGCCAAGCTCGCCGACGGCGCGGTCGTCGTTTCATGCGGCGACACAATGGTGTTGGCGAGCGCGGTCTCGGCCACAGCAATCAAGGAAGGTCAGGATTATTTCCCGCTCACCGTCGATTACCGCGAAAAAGCCGCCGCAGTCGGAAAATTCCCCGGCGGCTATTTCAAACGCGAAGGTCGTCCGAGCGAAAAGGAAACGCTCACTTCGCGCATGATCGATCGCCCGCTGCGGCCGTTGTTCCCGCAGGGATATTTTTACGATACTCAGGTCATATCCCTCCTCCTCAGTGCCGACGGACAAAACGATCCCGATATGCTCGCGATCAACGGCGCATCCGCCGCCCTTTGCGTTTCCGACATTCCGTTCGCGGGGCCAATCGGTGCGGTTCGCGTTGGAAGGGTCAACGGGCAATTCGTTGCCAACCCGACCCACGATGAACGCGTGCAGAGCGATCTCGATCTCGTTTACGTCGGGACCGAGAACGATGTCATCATGATTGAAGGCGCGGGCAACGAAGTCCCGGAAGCCGATTTCGTGAAGGCGCTCGAGTTTGCGCACGGCCATGCCCGCGAGATGATTCGCATCCAGAAGGAACTGGCGGCGCAGGTTGGCAAAGCCAAACGCGAGATGCCGCTTCTCCACGTGCAGCCGGAGTTGCTCGAAATCGCCTATCAAGTGGCCGGCGATAAAATCGAAGGCGCGCTTTACACCGAAGGCAAAGTCGCGCGCAGCAAAGCAGTCGAAGCGTTGCGCGAGCAGGTGAAGACAGCCATTCTCGAAAAACAGCCGGAAGCGGACAAGTTCGCGATCAGTCAGGCGTTCGATTACGTGCAGAAGAAAGCGTTTCGAAAGAGCATTCTCGAGAAACAAAAACGGATGGACGGCCGCGGTTATCAGGACTTGCGGCAGATCAGCTGCGAAGTCGGCGTGCTGCCACGCGCTCACGGCTCGGCGATTTTCCAACGCGGCGAAACCCAGGCGCTCGCGCTCGCCACTTTGGCGCCGATCGAAGAATCGCAAAACATCGACGCCTACGGCGGCGGGGAGACATCGAAGCGATTCATTTTGCATTACAATTTTCCGCCGTTCAGCGTCGGCGAAACCGGCCGCACTGGCGGCGCGAGCCGCCGCGAGATCGGTCATGGCGCATTGGCCGAGCGTTCGCTCCAGCCAGCGGTGCCTAACGAGAACGATTTTCGCTACGCGATCCGGATTTCCAGCGAGATCATGGAATCGAACGGTTCCACTTCAATGGCGAGCGTTTGCGGCGGAATGCTGGCGCTGATGGACGCAGGTGTGCCGGTGAAGGGAATTGTTGCCGGAATTTCCGTCGGCCTCGTAACCGAGTACGGCGAAGATCGACAATTGAAGCGCTACGAACTGCTGACCGACATCATCGGTTCCGAAGATCATTTTGGAGACATGGATTTCAAGCTGTGCGGAACCGACAACGGCGTCACTGGTTTCCAGCTCGATCTGAAACTGGCCGGCGTGAGCCACCAAATCATGGCTGAAGCAATTCAGCGTGCGAAAGAAGCGCGCACAAAAATTCTCAGTACCATGCGCGGTGCACTCGACAAACCGCGCGCAGAATTGTCGAAGTACGCGCCTCGGATCGAAACGATCAAAATTAATCCGGAGAAAATCGGCGCACTTATCGGCCCCGGTGGCAAGACGATCAAAGGCATTGTCGCTGAGACCGGTGCGGAAATTAACATCGAAGACGATGGTTCAGTTCACATTTACGCGACCAGTCCCGAATCGATGGCCCGCGCGAAAGAAATTATCGGCGGCATGGCCAAGGAGATTGAGATCGGAGTGACCTATCAGGGACGTGTCGTTTCCACCAAAGAGTTCGGCGCGTTCGTGGAAGTTCTTCCGGGTAAGGAAGGCCTGGTTCATATCTCGGAGCTGGCGGATTTCCGGGTGAAACGAACCGAAGACGTCGTGAAACCAGGCGACATGATCTGGGTGAAGTGCATCGGAATCGATGACAAGGGACGCGTGAAACTTTCACGCAAAGCCGCCCTGAAGGAGCGGGCGGAGACAGAAACCGGCCAGCAAGCGCCCCAGACCGAGGCCAAGACCGAAGATTACGAGCCGACGCGACGCTGATTTGTCATTCCGAGCGAAGTCGAGGAATCTCTTGATATTTCCGACCGGAAATATTTTGAGATTTCTCGAATGACGCTCGACATGGCAATAACGTGAAAGCGGGCTTCGTTGAAAAGCTGATCGGCCGCCTCGGCAAGATTAGGCCCGAGGAAGTGCAGAATTATTTTCTGCGCCTCGCTCAGGAAAAAGGGTTTCTTGAAACGGTTTTCAATTCGATCCAGGAGGGAATCATCGTCACTGATTCCAACGGACGAATCACGTATCTAAACGACGCCGCCTGCCAGTTGTTTGGACTGGAAGCCAACGATTCGATCGGCAAACGGCTGGACGAGCGAGTTCGCGGTCTGGAGTGGCAATCTTTGTCCCAAAGCGAAGTCGCGGTCAGTCGCGACATGGAAATTTTCTATCCGACCAATCGCTTCATTAACTTCTACATCGTGCCGATCATCATCGAGCGGGAACCGACGGCCGATAAACCAGGTGCGGACAAAGCTGGCATTTCCGGAAACCAGGTGGGACACGCGATCATTTTGCGCGACATCACCGAAAGCCGGCGGAGTGAGCAACAAACGCTCGAATCGGAGCGATTCAACGCTTTGACATTGCTGGCCGCTGGCGTTGCTCACGAAATCGGCAACCCGCTCAATTCCCTCAACATCCATTTGCAACTTATCGAACGCGAAGCGCGAAGAATCGACGGCGCGAAGGACGCCGAACTTCAGGAATCCGTGGAAGTGGCGCGCGCGGAAGTGAACCGCCTCGACTCCATCATCACCCAGTTTCTTCGTGCGATTCGCCCGACCCACCCTCAATTGCGGCCGGAGAGCTTGAATTCGATTGTGGAAGAAGCCGTGCGCTTTTTCGCGCCGGAGATCAAAGACCGCGACATCGTAGTCGAACAGGAGTTGCGCTCGGACCTTCCGTTGCTCGAGCTGGATCGCGACCAGATGAAGCAGGCATTCTACAACGTGATCAAAAACAGCTTCGAAGCGATGAAAGCGCGCGGAATTCTACAGATCCGGACGGACATGAACGACTCGCACGTGATTGTTCGATTCAGCGATTCGGGCGGAGGAATAACTGCGGAGAATCTGAGCCGCGTGTTCGAGCCGTATTTTACAACCAAAACCAGTGGCACTGGGCTTGGACTGTTGATCGTTCGACGAATCGTGCGCGAACATGGCGGCGAGCTTTCAATCGAGAGCAGCGCAGGCAAAGGTCTGACTGTGACGATTCGTCTGCCACTGGTTGACCGTCGGGTCCGCATGCTGGAAGCGGGCGGTTCAAAGTCGGCCGCGAACTAAGGGCCGACTTGAATCGACAATAGGCTGATCTTCCTCGTTGAGAGATTGCTGGGTTGAGTGAGAATAAATGGCGCAGTCCTGCGCCAAATGGCCCTTACCGATTCCATTCAGCCCACGATCCTCGTTGTCGACGACGAAAAGCACACCCGCGACGGATTGCGACGTCTGCTCGAAAACGATTACGACGTTTACGTCTCAGGCGACATCGCTGGTGCAATGAGCGTCCTCGAACGCGAGCACATCGACCTGCTCCTGACGGATTTGCGGCTTGGCCCCGAGGACGGAATGCAACTGATTGAGCGGGCGCTGAAGATGCCGGACCCGCCAGTCTGCATCATGATGACCGCCTACGGTTCGGTCGATACCGCGGTCGAAGCGATGAAACGCGGCGCTTACGACTTCGTCACCAAACCGTTGAACCTCGACAAGGTTGAGATGCTAATCTCCCGCGCGCTGCACGATCGCAAACTCACGGAGGAAAACCGAGCGCTCCGGCAACAAGTCGACGAACGTTACGGGCTGGACAATATCATCGGCGAATCGGCCGCCCTCCATGAGGTGCTGAACACGATCCGGCAAGTCGCGCCTTCATCCGCAAACGTGTTGATTGAAGGCGAAAGCGGCACCGGCAAGGAGCTCGCCGCCCACGCAATTCATAATTTGAGCCGTCGAAACAAGGCGAAATTCGTGACTGTGCACTGCGCGGCGCTTTCGCCAACTCTCCTTGAAAGCGAATTGTTCGGCCACGAAAAAGGCGCGTTCACCGGCGCGCATGAACGTCGAATCGGACGGTTCGAACAGGCAAGCGGCGGCACGATTTTCCTGGATGAAGTTGCGGAAATTCCGCTTACCACCCAGGTGAAGTTGCTTCGTGTGATCAGCGAAGAGCGCGCCTTCGAACGAGTCGGCGGAAATCAAACCTTGCGCGCTGACGTTCGTTTAATCGCAGCAACCAACAAGAATCTCGAACAACTGGTGAGCGAAGGAAAATTCCGTGACGACTTATATTTCCGCCTCAATGTGGTTCGGATCGTCATGCCGCCGTTGCGCGACCGGAAAGACGACATCCCGTTGCTGGTGCGGACTTTCTTGCGGCAATTCTCGAAGGCCAACGACAAAAAAATTATCGATGTAACCGCGGAAGCAATGAATGGACTATTGACTTACAACTGGCCGGGCAATGTGCGTGAACTGCGCACCGCTATGGAACACGGAGTGGTCATGGCCACCGGTCCAAAAATAACTGTCCGCGATCTGCCGTCTTCACTTCGCCAGGCGGCGGGCGCTACTCTTCCGCGCGGAATTTCACCGTCGAAAGCATTCGGCGAAAAAGCCAGCCCGCTCGATCTTCATGAAACGGAGCGCAAGCTCGTTCTCCAGGCGCTGGCGACCACGAATGGAAACGTCACCGCCGCGGCGAAAAAACTTGGAATCAGCCGGCGAACGCTTCATCGAAAAATCAACGAATTGAACGCAAACAAGGAAGCGGACGCAACGAAAGACGGGCAGCAACAACATGCCGGGTAGCGAAGAATTCATCCAAAGCGCAGTTCACGCGCTGGAAGCAGGCGGACTCGCAGTCTGGATCAAACGCGGTGCGGTCGCGCTCGGCATCATCGCGATTGCCGCGATCTATTTATACCAATTCCGCGGACTCTCGACGTCACAGGCAATGGACCAGGCGCAAATCGGCCGCGCAATTGCCAGCGGCGAAGGTTGGAAAACAAAACTCGCCCGGCCCCGCGCCATCGGCCAGCTCCAGACCCATGGCAGATCCATCACCGACAACATTTGGACCGACACTTACAACGCGCCCTTGCCGCCGTTCATCGACGCCATCGCACTTTTTTTCGTTAAGTCTCACTGGAAAATAACACCGCGCACCCTCGTTTACGCCGGCGATCGCGCGATCGCCATGATGTCGATCCTGCTTTTTCTGGGATCGATCGCCGTCTTGTTTTTCACGGCGCGACGATTGTTTGACAGGCGTCTCGCATTGCTGGCGTGCGGCCTGGTCCTTCTTTGCGACGCCATGTGGGAATATTCGCTCTCAGGTTTGCCGCAAATGCTGTTGCTCCTGTTGTTCAATGTCGCGGTCTATCTCACGGTTCGCGCGGTCGAATCATATTACGCAGGCGAATCGACCACGAGATGGTTCGCCGCCATGGGCGCGACCTTCGGGCTGCTCGCCCTCACCCATGCGCTAACCTTCTGGATTTTTCTGGGCGCCGTAATTTTCGCGGGATTGTTCTTTCGTCCCCGGGGATGGTCCGCGGCGATTATGGCCGTCGGCTGGGCAATCCTGTATCTGCCGTGGCTGATTCGCACTTATGTGGTTTCCGGAAATCCGGGAGGCGTCGCGATCTACTCTCTTTTCGCCGGAATCGGACACACCGAATGGGGCTGGATGCGACAAACGAATTTTGATCCGGGTGTGGCGTTGATCAGCTCGTTCCGCGACAAACTCACCACCGGTTTAACCGGGCAAACCGCGCACTTATTCGAATACTTTGGGCTAAGCGTTGTCGCATTGATGTTCTTTGTTTCGCTGCTTCATCCGTTCAAGCGAACGGAAACCGCGGCCGTTCGCTGGATGATCCTCGCCATGTGGGGCGGCGCGGTCCTCGGCATGTGCCTCTATGGGATCAATGAAGAACAAGGCGTCGCCGCAAATCAACTGCATCTGATTTTTGTTCCGTTGATGACCTGTTACGGCCTTGCCTATCTCCTGGTGCAATGGAACCGACTCGCGCTCAGTTTTCCGTTCGCCCGCGCCGGTTTTCTCACCCTGCTCTATTTGCTGTGCGCATTGCCGATGATTTTCGCAACGCCGTGGCTGGCTCCGCAAAAGCCGTTTGTTCGCTGGCCACCCTACATGCCCGCGCTTATCGGCGTCTTGAATGACTGGATGCGCCCGGAAGAAGTCACCGTTTCCGACATGCCGTGGGCCGTCGCCTGGTACGCAAACCGCCGGAGTTTGTGGCTGCCCGAAACGATCCGGGCGTTTACCGATTTGAGTGACTACAATGTTCTCGGCGGGCCGATAAACGGCGTTTATCTCACGCCAATCAGCGGCACCGACAATAAACTCCGCGACATCGTGCGAGGAGAATACAAGGATTGGGCGCCGGTTATTCAGCGAACCCAGATCCTGGAAAAGTTTCCATTGAAATGGAACAGCGTCGCGCTTGGTCTGGACAACGAATGCATTTTCCTGAGCGATCACAACCGGGAACAGCCGCCCGCACAATGATTGGCGACACTTTCTCGTTTACGAACTGGCATCCGAGCGTTTCAGTAAGACCGTGAAACAACCGCCGGCAAAAATTTTCGGCACTGACGGCGTCCGTGGGATCGCTAATGTCGAGCCCGTGACGGCTGAGACGGTGTTGAAACTCGGCCGCGCCGCCGCGCACGTTTTCACGCAGTTGAATCCGCGAACGCTGCCTGAAGGCGCGCGGCCCAAGATCGTGCTTGGCAAAGACACCAGGCGCTCCGGTTACATGCTCGAGAACGCGCTTGTTGCCGGGATCACTTCACTCGGCGTCGATGTTCTCGTCATCGGACCGCTTCCGACTCCGGGGGTTGCTTACATCACGCGATCGCTCCGGGCCGACGCCGGAATTGTCTTGTCCGCCTCGCACAATCCTTACGCGGACAACGGCATTAAATTCTTCCGGCACGACGGCTACAAACTCGACGACCAGGTTGAATCGCAAATCGAAGATCTTGTTTTCACCGGCAAGATCGACAACATCCGGCCGACTGCCGGAAATATTGGCCGCGCTACGCGCATCGATGATGCGCTGGGCCGGTATGTCGAATTCGCGAAGACAAGTTTCCCGCGAAGGATGTCGCTGGAAGAATTGCGCATCGCCGTCGACGTGGCCAACGGCGCCGCTTACAAATCAACGCCCTGCATTTTGCGCGAGCTCGGGGCCGAAGTTGTGGTCGCTCACGACGAGCCGAATGGAATGAACATTAACGACGGCTGCGGAAGTACCTACCCGGACGAGATCCAGCGAATCGTCGAAGCGACTGACGCTGACGTCGGAATTACTCACGATGGCGATGCCGATCGTGTTCTTCTCTGCGATGAAAACGGTGAAATCGTCGATGGCGACGAAATTCTGGCGATCGCTGCGCTCGATCTTTTGAACTCGAACCAGCTGCGCGATAACACCCTGGTCGCGACGGTCATGAGCAACTTTGGTCTCGATGAAGCGCTCGCCGCGAATGGCGGCAAGGTGATTCGCACGAAAGTCGGGGATCGCTATGTGATCGAAGAAATGATGAAGAAGAATCTGAACCTGGGAGGCGAACAGAGCGGCCACATCATTTTCCGCGATTTCACCACAACCGGCGACGGCATCATCAGCGCGCTCCAGATCCTCCGGATCATGCACGAACGCGGACAGCCGCTGAGCAAGTTGAAGAAATGTCTCAAAAAATATCCGCAGGCCCAGCGCAACCTGCCGGTGAAATCAAAGCCTCCGATCGAAGAACTGCGCGAAGTTGTGAAGTTGCGAGATGAAGTTGAACGCGAGTTGGCCGGCAAAGGCCGCGTTCTTCTGCGCTACTCCGGCACTGAATCGAAGATCCGGCTTTTGATCGAGGGCCGCGAATTCGATAAGATCGATAAACACGCCAACCGAATCGCCGACGCGATTCAAACTGCGATCGGCGCAAACTGAATAATGACTTTATCTCACGTTATCGAGGCCCTCTTGTTCAGCGCGCACAAGCCGCTTTCGACGAACGAGATTGTTGATCTTCTCCGGAATGCCGGCGCGGAAGATGATTTCGCGCCTAACGAGTTTGCAAAATCGAAGCCGGCCGAAGTCGAGGCCGCGCTCGAACAACTGAAAGTCGAATACATTCAGACCGAGCATGGCTTTCAGCTCGCGGAAAAGGCCGGTGGCTGGCAGTTGACCAGCGATCCCAAATACGCCCAGTGGGTCCGCGGATTGTTCCCGGCGCCAAAGCCGGCGCGCTTGAGTTCGCCCGCGCTGGAAACACTTGCCATCATCGCCTACCGCCAACCGATCACCCGGGCCGATGTTGAGGCTGTTCGCGGCGTGACCATCGATGGCGTTTTGCAAACACTGATGGAACGCGGCCTGGTGAAAATTTCCGGTCGCGCCGAAATTCCCGGACGGCCCCTGCTTTACGAGACGACCGAGTTCTTTCTCGACCACTTCGGCCTTCGCAACCTGGACGAGCTTCCGAATGTCGAAGAATTGCGCACCCGGCATCTGCCAACAGCGCCTCGACTGGAACCCACTGCGGCCGAACAACAAGCTGCAGATACCACAACGCCATCGGAGGCACCGACAAATTCTGGGTAACGCACGCGTCTCGCGTGCCCGGCGAAAGCGTCTCGCTTTCGCGAGCTTTATGTCTCTTACCAACTCAAAGACCGTTTTGGCGAGACGCGCCCGACTCCCAATCCATTTCGTTGTCACGCTGGCACTGACCGCGTCCTCGTTCGCCGCCGACATTCAACCCGGAAATTGCGCGCGGGCCGCGGGCTACTCTGAAAATAACCGCGGTTTTTCCATGCTGGTCATGCAAAACGGCAAAACTGTTTTCGAACATTACGCCAATGGCGGCGGCGCCGACATGCGATGCAAAATTTTCAGCGGCACCAAAAGTTTCTGGGGGATCGCTGCCCTTTGCGCTGTGCGCGATGGCTTGATCAGGCTCGACGATCTTGTCTCCGACACCATCACTGAATGGAAAAACGATCCGCGCAGATCACACATCACGATTCGGCAATTGCTCAATCAGACCGACGGAATCGAGCCCGCTCCGCATCTTCACAGCGATTCAATCCGCGACCGGGACGCTGTCGCGATTCAATTGCCGTTAGTTGCGCCGCCGGGCGCCGCATTCGCCTACGGACCGAGTCATCTTCAAATCTTCAACGAGCTGCTTCGCCGGAAGCTGAACGGAAAATCAACCACCTCCTACATTCAGGAGAATGTTCTGTCGCCGCTTGGCCTAACGAGTCTGGAATTTAAGAAAGACGGCCGCGGCAATCCGCTGCCTGCCAGCGGATTCGAGCTGACCGCGCGCGAGTGGGCGAGGTTCGGCGAGCTCCTGCTCGGGCGCGGCAATTACAATGGGAAACAGATTGTTCCCTCGACTTTGCTGAACCAGGCCTTTGTTGGTTCCGGCGCGAATCCGTCCTACGGATTGACGTTGTGGCTAAACCGGCAGGCGCCCAACGCCCGCGAGATCGATTACGAAAAGGAGATCGACTTGAAATGGCAACGCGCGCGCTGGGGCGGCATTTGTGTTTCCCGGGCGGCGCCGTCCGACATGGTGGTCGCCCTTGGCTCGAATTATCAGCGTCTGTTCGTCATTCCGTCGATGAACGCGTTGATCGTCCGCCAGGGAATGAGCGCGAAATTTTCTGACGCCTATTTTTTGCGGCTCGTTCTGGGCCGATAGCGGACTTTGCTAACCGTTTGGCGCAGTTTAGATTGTCCGTCTTATGAACAAATTTGCGCTCGGCTGTGGCGGATTGGTCGCTATTCTCGTCTTCATCATCGTCGTTTGTGGACTGGCGTTGATGGGCAGTTACAATCGGCTGGTCGGCCTTGGCCAAAGTGTGGATGCGCAATGGGCCCAGGTCCAAACCGTCTACCAACGACGCGCAGATTTGATTCCCAACCTGGTGAACACTGTCGCCGGCGCGGCGAACTTCGAAAAATCGACGCTCACCGAAGTGACCAATGCTCGCGCCAGTGTCGGTCGTGTCCAATTGGATCCAAACAAGGCGCCGACTGACGCAAAACAGCTTCAGGAATTCCAGGCCGCTCAAGGGCAGCTGAGCAATGCTCTGTCGCGTCTGCTTGTCGTTGCCGAAAATTACCCGCAGCTCAAAGCGACTGAAAATTTCCAGGGCTTGCAGGCCCAGCTCGAAGGAACGGAAAATCGAATTTCGGTCGAGCGAAATAAATTCAACACGACTGTTCAGGGATACAATGTCGCGGTGCGCAGTTTTCCAACGAATTTGATCGCGGGAATGTTTGGATTCGCGCCTCGACCATTTTTTGAAGCATCCCAAGGCGCGCAAAACGCGCCGACTGTGAATTTCAATTTCAATTCGCCGGCGCCGGCGGCCTCGCCCGCAGCAACCGCAGCTGCGACACCGTAAGATTTTTACGAATGCGCGCGTTCGTTCTGGGTAGCGCACGCGTCCCGCGTGTTGGCGATTGCGTCTCGCAATCGCTAAAGGTTGGTTGGGCGCGACGCCAAGTCCAGCACCCGCGAAGGGTGCGTTATCTAATCCTTCTGGCTATTGCGCTGGTCGCGGGTCAGTCCTCTGCCGCTGAAGTCATTCCGGCAAAGCCTGCGAATTACTTCAACGACTACGCCGGCGTGGTTTCGAAAGACGCGGCATCCCGCTTCAACGAGCAGCTCGCCCAGTTCGAACGTGAAACTTCGAATCAGGTCGTGGTCGCCGTGTTTCCAAAAATGCAAAGCGACGACGACGTCGCCGCCTATACGCAACGCGTCGCCGAAGCGTGGGGTGTTGGCCAGAAGGATAAGCGCAATGGTGTCGTGCTGTTCATCTTCACGCAGGATCGGAAAATGTTCATTCAAGTCGGCTATGGCTTGGAAGGCGCACTTCCCGATCTGACTGCGTTTGATATCACCGAACACCGGATCAAGCCGCACTTTCGGAGCAACGATTATCAAGGGGGGCTCGCCGAGGGAATCGATTCTATTCTCAAAGCGATTCGCGGAGAATACCAAGGCACGGGGAAAACTGTCTTGGAAAAGGGAGGAACCGCTGGGCCGGGATTCAATCTTGCGCTCTTTCTCTTTTTTGTTGTCGCCCTCATAATCATCTCGCGATTGATGCGCGTAATGGGCGGCTACGGCTATTCGTCAGGTCGAAGTGGTCCGGTCTTCATCCCCGGGGGTTTTGGCGGTGGTAGCGGTGGCGGTTGGTCATCGGGCGACAGCGGAGGCGGATTTAGTGGATTCAGCGGCGGCGGCGGAAGTTTCGGCGGTGGCGGGGCAGGCTCGAGCTGGTAACCAAATGCGAACAAAAGAATTTCTCAGCAGGCTTGAGCACGATGAAATCGTGAAGGCGATCCGCGAGGCTGAATTGAAAACGTCCGGTGAGATTCAGGTTTTCATTCAGCGGGGGAAGTTACTGGGCGATCCACTGCCGGCCGCTCACAACAGGTTTCGCAAACTTCGAATGCACAAAATGCCCGAGCGCAATGCGGTCCTCATTTTCGTCGCGCCGCGCGCGCACAAGTTTGCCATCGTCGGGGACAAGGCGATCCATCAAAAGTGCGGCGAAGAACTTTGGCAGCGTTTAGTGGAACGCATGCGCGAACATTTCCGGAACGAGAAATTCAGCCACGCCCTGGTTGAAGCGATCCAAGAAATCGGCGACGCGCTGGCGGCACATTTTCCTAAGGCATCAAAATCACCGCGAGATCGCCCCTCGTGAAGCGAGCGGCTAGTTGTCTTGTCTTGATCGCGTCGTTGCGCGCGAGCGTGGCTTTCGCCGCCGAAGTGATTCCGCCGGCCCCGACACACTATTTCAACGATTACGTCGGAATCGTTTCGCAATCGGCGGCGGACCAATTCGATCGCCAACTCAGAAAGTTTGACGTCGACACTTCAAATCAGGTTGTAGTTGCAGTGTTTTCAAAAATGCAAAGCGACGATGACGTTCCTGCTTATACCCAGCGAGTTTTTTTTGCGTAGGCGGTCGGTCAAGAGAACTACCCTCTCTCCCTACACGACTCTCTTCCGAGCGCTCGTCCCCGGGCAGGGCCTCCACGGTGACCTCGCG
>JAJPJU010000027.1 GCA_021324035.1 Spartobacteria bacterium
ACGTCCCGATAAGCGCGGCGTAAACCCTTCCGCACCTGTTCGATAGCTAATCCGTCCAGCGATTCCGGATTGACCTCCAAAAATCGGAGCACCGATTCGACTTGGTGATTTTCCTGCATCTGAAGCCAGGCGCACCAAACCGGTTGCTCGAACTCGCCCGGGACAAGATGTCCGATGGCATCGTGGTGGAGAATTCCAGAGCGGGTCAGTTTATCCGATACAAGTCTCGGCAACGCTCCGGGCCGGGGGAAGAGAATCCCAAGTTGCGTGCACGATTTGTCCTCGAGAAATTTGAAAGCCACGGCAGAAATCGCTCGCGCTTGTTCGGTCGCATTGAGACCAACCAGAAAATGGATGGGACCGGAATCTGTTGAAGCGTTCGAGGGGGGGCCTGGTTGGATAAGATCTGCAAATGGCCGGTCCCGCGCTGATTCGTCGATTTGATCGCACGCCCCGAAATCTTGCTCCCATGTCCCGATCCAGGATTCGTCGGCTGAACGCGTCGCTTCGCGTGGGTACTCCAGAACAACTGCGGCGCGTTTAGCGGAAAGCGCTGCGGCCCGCAATAAGGGCAACAGCGCCCAGTGTCCGGCGGTGAAACCGATCAGCAAAATTTCTTCGAAGCGGGCCGGGGCGACTTTGGCGCGGTCCATCGCGATGCGGTCCGCTTCATGCACCATTTGAAAGCCGCAGGCTTTAACCAGGGCGCGGAACCGCTTGATGATTTCTCGAGCCGCGGGCGGTCCGGTCTGATCAAAGTCCCAGCCCGCAGCGCTGACTTGATCGAACGCGCGAAGCAAATTATCAGGCGCGCGAGATATTGATTTCGCGATGGCCTGCAGATCTTCGTCTTTGGATTCCTCGGCGACTGATTCTGCAGCCAGGGCGAGGAGCAAACGAAGATGCTCGCGCAGAGGTAAGGCGCTCGCTTCGTCGGCTAGAAGCAGGTCGCGGAGCTGAGGCGGGGTCAGAAACTTGACGCCGAGCAGCGGAATTTTGTGTTCGAGCAAACGATTTCGCAAGAATGCCGCGCTGCTGGGAAAAGGGGTGACTACCGCGACCGGTTCATTGTTTCTAACCGAAGTGAGCGAAACGCGTTGAAACCATGGCAGGACGAAGTTTCCCCAAGCCGCGGGAAACGAAGACGCGATCTGGAGCGAAACCAAGTTCTCGCGGAGGTCGGCCTTTGGGCGGGGCATTCCGAACGGTAGCAGATTTTACTGACGCGCGATGGCTGTTGATTTTGGTTCGCGCAATTTTCGTAGATCGCCGTCGCGCTGCGTGATGCCGAGGCGGTCGAGATATTCGAGGAAAGGGATGATGACGCGGCGCGACGTTTTTAGTTCTTCGCGAAGCTGGCTGGCCGTGGCTGGACCGTTTGCTGAGATGAACTTGCTAACCGCCGTTCGCATTTGATCGAACCCATCGCGAAGTAAAACAATCTCTTCGCTAATCTCCACGATCTCGCCTTGTTCGATCAAAAACTTCAACGCCTGTTGTTGGTCCGAGTTTTGTGTCAGCTCTTTCCGGCTTGGCGGATCAAACGGTTTTGAGCTCAACGCGGTCCGAATTTTCTCTGCGGCTGATTGTAATTGCCGTGGCAACGCGGGCCGGTGAGAACTGCGCGACATTATTGATCCAGCGCGAACAAATCCCTTTTGGCACAGATCGTGGGTCAGCTCTTCGAAAACGGCGGGGGATATCGAGCTGAGTTCCGAACGCAGCTCGCTTGATTCCAAACCGCGCCGCTCCGGATGGTTTTTGTGAAAGGCGTCGATCAAGTTCGCGGCCCGCTCCAGTAATTCTCGCCAGGCCAGCATTTTTACCGCGACATTCTCACTGAGGAAAATTTCACCATGCTGAGCCAGACGCTGCAGAGCGGCGGCAATTTCGGCTGCGCTAAATCGTGAACGCTCCAGCACGTGTGGTGGCACTAGAAAATCTCCACGCGCGACCTCGGTCCATACAGCGAGAGCTACGTCGCCGGATGCGACCGCCCGGGAAGCGACGAGGGCGCGTTCCTGCGTCGCGCGAAGATCTTCGAGATTGAGAATCACGCCTCCAGCGATGGTTTGCTTTTCCGACGCGTCCCGCACGATCAAACGATCGCCGACGAATGCGGGCAACGGCGTCTGCAGCTTTAGAAGTGCCTGCGCGCTTCCGCCGGCTTGAAGTGAATTGGTGCCGCCAAGAATCATCTTCGCCAAAACGCGTTTTGTGCCGTGATGAATATAAACACAGCTCCCTGACTTGATTGGAAGTGCGCGTCGCAATCGCGCCGATCGCGTGAGGTGCACGTCAATAATCGATGCCCATTCGAACGTTCGACCGGTGATGACATCGCCCCGTTGCACATCAGTTCCAATTTGTAGGTCCGGCAGATTCATCGCTACCCGCATGCCAGGCTGAGCGGCCTCGACGTCGCGGCCGTGATTTTGGAGTGAGCGAATCCGCGCGGAAATCTTTCGCGGTTGGACGAACACCGTGTCGCCGGCGCAAAACTGACCATCCATCAATGTTCCTGTAACAACCGTTCCAATTCCTCGCAAAGTGAACGCCCGGTCCACAAACAGCCGGGGTTTACCCAGGTTGCGCGGCGCCGGCAATGTCGCAAACTCGTGCGCGAGTGTTTTTTTCAAATCATCAAGTCCGGCACTCGTACGAATGGAAGTCGGGATAATTTGCGCATCGGCGAATTCAGTATCGCGTAGCCTTTCACGGACCTGATCAGCGGCCGCGCCGTCGACCGCCAAATCGATTTTCGTCAAAGCGACGACGAGTTGTTTCGCACCGAGATAGGAAATGATCTGCAAATGTTCTTCGGTTTGTGGCATCCAGCCTTCGTTCGCTGCGACTACCAGAAGCGCGAGATCGATCGACCCCACGCCGGCGATCATGTTGCGGACGAAATCTTCGTGACCAGGAACGTCGATGATGCCCACTGAGAAGGTTGAAGGTTGAGGGCTGAAGGATAAAGGAGCAGAAAGCAGAAGATGGGCGAAGCCGAGATCGATGGTGATGCCGCGGGCTTTTTCTTCGGGCAACCGGTCCGGATCTGTGCCCGTAAGCGCTTTCACCAGCGCGCTCTTGCCGTGATCCACGTGGCCGGCCGTCGCGAGGATAAAATTCTGTTCCATCATTGTGCCGCTCCTAACGGAGCTGGTCCCTTATGTGGCTCAATATCTATATACATTCCACGCCTGACGGCGCTTTGGCTGCGCGATGTACCGTGCGCGGAGGCGGAGTTGGCAGCTCCGTTGGCAGCGAACTGTTTACAGTTTTCCCATCGCACGAGAAGTGGAGATCCATCGAAGATATGCATTCCGCGCCTAGCGGCGCTTTGGCTGCGCGATGTACCGTGCGCGGAGGCGGAGTTGGCAGCTCCGTTGGGAGCGAACTGTTTATAGTTTTCCCATCGCGCGAGAAGTGGAGATCCATGGGAGATATACATTCCGCGCCTGACGGCGCTTTGGCTGCGC
>JAJPJU010000031.1 GCA_021324035.1 Spartobacteria bacterium
CTCTCCTCTCCTCTCAATCGCAACTGATGGGCTAAACAGCGGAGACTAAGCCGACGCGAAAGAGATTACTTAACCCCGGCGCCGTTTGCGGGCGCGGGCTTCGAGCTGTTGCGCCTTGCGGGCTTTGCCTAACGAACGAAGCAAGTCGGCGTAATTGGCGGCGACGATTTCGTAATCTTCCGGCGGTTGATCGGTCGCTTCTTCCCAGGCAGCGAGCGACGCGCGATAGAGCTCTGCGGCTTTGGGATAATCGCCGCGCGAATGATAAACCACCGCCAGATTGCATTTGGATTGCGCGATGTCGGGATGAGTTGGCGGAAGAACTTTTTCGCGAATCGCGAGCGCGCGAAGGTGCGTTTTCTCCGCCTCGGCATAACGCTTTTCGTTGGTGTAAAAAACGGCAAGATTATTCAGAACTGACGCAACGTCCGCGTGCTGCGGACCGAGTTGTTTCTCATAAATCTCGAGGGCGTGGAGATAATAAGGCTCAGCTGCTTTTTGCCGGCCAGAGCGGCGGAAAATCAACGCGACGTTATTAAGCATCGTTCCCAAATCCGCATACGGGAGATCGTCGAGCTGAGTCCCGGCGGCGATCGCTTTCTCATAATAACGGATCGCTTCGTCCTGTTGACCGAGGTTGTCGCACAAGAACGCGAGGCGCCGGGCCGAACGGTAAAGCATTTGCTGATCCGGCGGCTTTGCTTTTTCCAAAACCGCATGCGCTTTCAGCAAGTACGGTTTCGCTTTTACGCGATCGCCACTTTGATCGAGGAGAGATCCAAGTTTTTCGTAGCTGATTGCAAGCGCGTTATCGTCCTCGCCAAAAGTTCGCTTCGCCAGCTCCAGCAAAGTTTCTGCGACGCGAATTGCTTCGGGCAAACGATTGCTCGCCCGCAAGGTCTCGAGTTTTTCGCCGAGAATGCTCCAGAGTTTCTCTTCGCCTTTCATGGCGAATTACCAGCCTTCGCTCAGTTGAGTGACCAGGCGCTTGGCCAATTCCTCGGCCGCCAGCGGTAAAGCCTGCCGCTCGTCGCTGGTGACATCTCCCAAGACTTGCTGATGACTGGCCGTCGTCGAACTCGTGCTGACGAAGAAACTGGTGGTGCCGACGACTTCGCCCGACGGACCAAGCGGTTTGTTATCGGGACCAAGCAGTTTGTATTTCACGTGCATGCTCAAATTGAACTCGCTGGTTGCGAGCACGTTGCCGACAACTGAACGGGCCGGTGAGCGACTGATGCGCGCAATCTCGCACTTCAAGGTGGCGTCCGCCTTGCCAGCATCCGTAATTTTATACGTGCCGTCTTGTTGAAACTGTTTGACGACCGCGTCGGTAACGAGCGTTTCGACGCGGGGAATCAGCGTTTTGTTGTCGAACACCGGAACCGCGATTGAATGAACGTCCTGAAGATAGTGCGGCTTCGCCGGTCCAATGCGATAGCCGAGACAACCACCCAGAGCCAGACCGGCGAGTGTCACCGCCAATGCTTTTTTCACGGGGTCGGCGAGGCCACTGCTTCGGTTGAACCGGTATCCTGCGGCACACTCAGAGGAAGCGCCGGTTCCGGAGTCGAGCTGCTGACCGGCTCCGAGCTTGAACTATTGGATGGTTCCGAAGTCGAGCTGCTAGCCGGCTCGGGGCTTGAGCTGCTGGGTGGCTCCGACGGCATCGAAGACGAACTGTTCGTGTCCAAAGACGACGACGGCGAGGAGGACGAAGACGAAGATGGCGCGGGCGGGAGCGACGTATCCAAATCGGGTGGCAGGACCGGAGGTGAATCTGGGCTCGGCGGCCCTTGCGACGACGGATTATCTGCTGCTGGCGCATCCTTGGTTGGCGGTTTCGGTTGGTCCGCGGTCTTCGTTTGGCCGGCGGTTTTGGCCTGATCAGCAGTTTTCGTTTGGTCTTTGGACGTTTCCTCCGCGGATTGCAGCACTTTGTCGCCTACTTTGGCCCGCAATTGTTCGATTCGCTTTTTCGCCTTTTCGCTTTCGGCCGAGCCGGGCTGTTGTCGGATGACCTCATTATAATAAATGACAGCGGCGCGATATGCCTTCTGTTTGTCGTAAAATCTGGCCACATCGTAGGAACTGTTAGTCGATTTGTGTTCCAACAGTTGAAGATTGGCCCGTGCCTGAGCGGCTTTCTCGCTGGATGGATACCGGAACAAATAATCCTGGAACGCCGTCCTGGCGCTGTTCGTGGCTGCGAGGTCCCGGGTCCCGCCTTTCGCCGCGGTGAGCCAGATGTATCCGATTTGATATTGAGCATCCGCGGCCGCCGGATCGTTTGGGAATTTATCGATCACCGCCTGGTAAGCCTGTATCGCGGCATCATTCGCGCCCTGCTTTTCGCGAGCCAAACCGATGTCGAATTGCGCGCGCGCGGTGTATTTGCCGTAGGGAGCTGTTCGAATGATCGACGCGAAAATATCAACCGAGCGATCCATCGATGTTGCCAGCGGAATGCCAAGGAGTTTTAGTTTCTTCCCGGCCAGATACATTTCGCCGATTCGAAACTGCCCCTCGATTGCTTCGTTAAAGTGCGGGCTGGTCGGATAATTAACAACCACCACGCGATAAGCCGTGGCAGCTTCGAGAAATTCGTTTGTCTTTTCCAGCAATACCGCTGCGCGGAACGCAGCGCCCCCGGCAAGCGCGTCATGTGGATATTTTCTTACCAGCTGACGATACGCCTTGACCGCGCGCTTTGGATTGTCGTCCTTTTCGGCCTTTTGCCCGATATCAAACAGCTCAGCAGCATCGCCACTCAGTTGCTCCTCGCCCGGCGGCACGTACTTCGCTTTTTCACCAGGGCGAAAAACAACGGCCGCATCAGCGCTCAAAAAAGCACCACACACGAACACAACCAAAAGCGGGAGAACGTGCAGTTTCATCGGGATTGGCAGGGTAATTGACTTAGCCGCTGCGTCAAGTTGAGCGACTGCCAAAACGCGTCCGATGCCGCACTGCAAAAAGGCGGAGGGCGATTACTTCCCGTAGATTGCGATTTAGTTTAGGTTTCAAGCGAACTTGAACCTCACAGATCAGCAAAAAATCCGGATCGGCGCTGCGGCCTGGAGTTTTCAGGAATGGCGCGGCACCTTTTATCCCGCAGATCTGCCTGAATCGGAGTGGCTTGAATTCTACGCCCGTTACCTCCCAACGGTGGAA
>JAJPJU010000349.1 GCA_021324035.1 Spartobacteria bacterium
ATGGAAAGCCGCAGCGGTTTAATTGAAAAATTCAAGAACATGTTGAGCCAGAGTCGGAGCAACCTTCGGAAGGTGTAGCGCGAACGAGGGTTTGCGCTCGAGCGATGCTCAACCGGTATTTGGCCGATATTTCGCGTGACGCGATAGATCAAGCCATCGGTGTAGGGATACGGTCCGCGGTATTTTGTGATCTCGTTGACGACAAATCGATTCATCACCTTAAAACTCGACAGATACAGATCCTTCGGTTTGTGGAGCATGATGGTAGCGATCCGATCGTTGAACCAGCTCCCGAAATTCCTGAACGCTGAATGTTTCTTCTCGATGTAGTGGCCGTAGACAACGTCGTAATTTTTGCGTTTCAATTCCTCCAGCATCCGGATCACTTCCTCCGGCGGGTTCTGACCGTCGTCGTCCAGAACCGCGATATAACGGCCGCGGGCCTGTTTGAATCCGGCGAGAACGGCGTTGTGCTCACCAAAGTTTCGGCTCAAATGGACGAACACAACCGTATCCGGAAACGTTTCGGTAAGCTTCGCGCAAACTGCCTCGCTGTCGTCCTCCGAACCGTCGTTCACCAGAACAACTTCCAAAGACGTCGACGCAAACACGTTAATGATCTGCTCAACCAGCGGTCCGATTGTCTGGCTGCCGTTATAAACCGGGATTACCAGCGATAGATCAGGGATTATTTCCTCGGCCATTGAGGTTCTTGGGTTCAGCTGGGCCGATTCTGCCAAAAAAAGTGCGGAAAGTTATAGAAAATCTTTTTGGCCGCGACACAATTGCCCGGTGGCGCCGAATCACAATGGTTTCGCCGGCGCCGACGTCCTCATCACCGGGGGACTCGGCTTTATCGGGTCGCACCTGGCCCGCCGCCTGGTCGGTCTGGGCGCCAACGTTACCCTCGTGGACAGCCTGATTCCGGAGTACGGCGGGAATCTCTTCAACATCCACGACATTCGGGATCGAGTTCAGGTCGATCTGACCGACGTCCGCGACGCAAAGGCGATGTCCGCCCTGATCAAGCGTCGCCAGTTTCTCTTCAATCTGGCCGGTCAAACCAGTCATCTCGATTCCATGACCGATCCGCTGACCGATTTGAATATTAACGCCGCCGCCCAACTCCAGATCCTCGAGGCGTGTCGCATGCATAACCGCGACCTAAAAATCGTTTTCGCAAGCACGCGGCAGGTTTACGGACGGCCGATACATCTTCCGGTCGACGAAAATCACCCTCTGAATCCTGTCGACGTGAATGGAATCAATAAGCTGGCCGGCGAATGGTATCATTTGCTCTACAACGACGTTTACGGGATCCGGGCGTGCGCCCTTCGCCTGACCAATACCTACGGCCCCGGAATGCGTGTAAAAGATGCGCGCCAGACGTTTCTTGGGATCTGGATTCGTCGATTGATCGAACAAGAACCGATCCAGATTTTTGGGAACGGGAAACAACGACGTGACTTTAATTTTGTGTCTGACGTCGTCGACGCGCTCTTGAAAGCGGCCGGGAACCCGGCTGCGGACGGTCAGATCTATAACCTTGGCCACAGTGAGCAAGTCAATTTAAAGGAGTTGGCTGAGTTGCTCGTCCGCATCACAGGCGGAGGACGATATGAAATGATCGAGTTTCCTGCAGACCGAAAGACTATCGATATTGGAGACTATTATGCCGATTTCAGGAAAATCGAAACTCAGCTCGGCTGGTCGCCGCAAATTAAGTTGGAAGACGGCTTGAAGGAATCTTTCGAATACTATCAACGCCACCACGCGCACTATTGGGAATAGTTTGCGGCTACGCCGTTAATTCTTTTCTCCGGCCTTTTCCAGTTCGCTCGCGGCTTCTTCTTCTTTTCCCTGCTGTCGCAGAGCCATCGCGAGATTGTGATGGGCGTTAGAATCGTTCGGGCGCAGCCTCAACGCTTCACGATAATGAGCGATCGCCCCTTCTACATTCTGCTTGTGCATTAGAGCATTACCGAGAACGACGTGCGCGTCGGCATCCGTCGGCTGAAGTTTCAACGCGGCCTCGCACAGTGTAATCGCCTGATCAACGTCGCCCTTTTGTAGCACCGCGCTGCCAAGATTATAAAGCGCTTCGGGATAATCCGGATGCAGTTGAAGAGAACGTCGGTACTTTTCGATCGCATCGTCAATCTCTCCTTTTTCGAGCTCGACGACTCCAAGATTGTTGTAGGCGATCCACGAACCTGGATCTTTTGCGATGGTCGTTCGCCAGAGCGTTTCAATATCGCGGTAAGTAGCGCCCTGGCGAAAGGTCAGGATGCTTAAGCAGGCGAGAATTACGCATCCTCCACTCCATGCGATCCATCGCGCACTTCCGATGCGGTCGCTTAATTTAGCAAGCCCGGCTGCCACCAGCGCTATCGGGCCGATACACGCCAAATATTGGTAATGATCCGCTACGAAGGTGTAGCGAAAGGTATAAAGCATTATGAACCCGAGCAGCGGGGATAGCGTCAGCACGAAAAATAAGCACGCGGTTGCAACTCCCCGTCCGAAAACATGCCGGCCGAAATAAAGGATCGCTACCACAGCGCCGATGGCGACAAGCCAGCAGTAAGCCGTCGGATCGGACGCAGCAATGCGCCATCGCGGATAGATGAATGTCAGGTTCGAAGGCCAGAAGAGCTTGCCGAGATAAAACCATATCGCGCGACTCGCGATCAGAATGCGTTCAACCGGCGACAGCGAAACGAGAACTCGGGTGCCTTGATGATATTTCTCCCACCAGATGGCAATTAGTCCCGCGCCAAGAGCGAGAACAAAGAATGGCACCGTTTCAAAGATCGCCTTCGCGCCGATCGGCTTCTGCTTCCACCACAGAATGAGCAACAATGCAGCCGGCAACGTGCACGCAGTTGACTTCGCAGCAAGGGCAAGGCCGAAGCAAAGCAGCGCCATGGCGTACACAATCATCCGCCGCCGACCCGCCGAGTCGAGAAATTCGATCCAGATCAGCAAAGTTAGAAAGAAGAAAAAACCCATCAGCAGGTTCTTCAGTTCGGAAATCCATGCGACGGACTCAACCTGGACGGGATGCAGCGCGAAGATGGCCGCAGCCAACCAGGATCCGGGCACGCGGAGCTGCGCCAACAGACACCAGACAAGCAATGCGTTACAAATGTGGAGAACAATATTGAGCCAGTGAAAACCCGCCGGATTCAGGTCCCACAGAAAATGGCCGATCCGCAGCACGGTGTAGGAAAGTGGGAAATATTGTGAAGGCGCGTCCAGGGAGAACCAGATTCGCCATAATCCATCAGGTGCACTCAACAATGGATTGTTTGTAACATAGCGGTCGTCATCCCAAATAAATCCGGCGTGCCACACCGGTTGATAAGCGAGAACTGCTGATGCACACAGAATCAGCGCGCCGGCGAATAGAGTCCGCGAACCGGAGAAAAGACGGCCCATAGCCGGTGGCGATATTATTTAAGCTGGGACGACTTCCAAAGGGATTTCACGCGCTCAATCGTAGATCCTGTCCTCGAAGCTGCCGCGCCCCACGCACCTTGAACAAGGCGCAGCCGGCGCGGCGCATCGCGAACAGCAGACGGCCGGGTCTCTTTCGAAACCCGGCCGTCGAATTCTAGATCGTGCTTCGCTTAGAACCGTTTCTTGATGCCGACGTACCAGAGACGGCCTTTGGCGTTCGTGGTACTTTCGTCGTAACCGTTTTCGAACGCGCCGGCCACGAATGGCGGCTCTTCGTCGAACAGGTTATCGATACCGAAGGTGAGCGTGGTGTTATTCAGCCAGGCTCTCCAGCCGCACGGATTGTATTCCGCCGTGGAGACCGGCATCACGCCCTTGTCCTTGCCCGACATCTTCACGTTCTTGCCGCCATCCTTGGAATAACCGGCGACTTCCGATTGAGCCGCTGGCGGTGGCAGGTTGAACGTGTAATTGACGATCAGGTCGAGGGTGACCCACTCACGCACTTTACGAGTGTCGTCTTGGTTTACGTAATTTGGGTTAAGCCCGTTGGCCGGGTTGTTGCCGAAAAACCGATGGATTTGCGGCACGAGTGACGAGGCGTCCCAGTATTGTCCAATATAGTGGACAACCAAGCCACCATCGATGCCTTGCATCCACGAACCGGACGGGCCGTCGTAGAACAAGCTGGCGTACCAGCGGTTGTGAGTGAACGAACCACCACCGTTTGTACCTTGGAAGCCGCCACCGAATTTGCCGACTGCGGTGAACCGCTTGCCATTAGGAATGAACTGGACATCGACGTCAGCCATATAGGTTTCGTTCCAAGTCGCAGTGAATGTTCCCCAATCGCCGTGACCGAGTCGGCTGGTCTCGAAGATCTCGACTACTTCAAAGTCCCAGGCGCTCAAAACTTCGCGGCCGAGGTTTTGTTCAGGCGTCAACAGCAGGATGATTGGACCCACAGCCTGGCCAGGATTTGGCGCCCCTCGAATGACCTGATTCGGGAAGAGACGTTCCTCGTTGATCAGCGTTTGGGCATCGAGAGAGGTCGTAAAGCCGCGGATATCGATATGGATGAAGTCGGCCGACAAGGTTAAACCTTGCAATGGCGCCCACCATTTACCTGGAGTCAGCACGCCACCGTAGGTGTACTCGTAAGCGATTTCCGGCTTCAGGGTCGGATTACCTTGAATGTGCTGTTCAACTTGCGCCTCAGTGCCCGAACCTGGGAAATGAGTATCATGCACTGCCGGGAACGACTGGGTTGTGCCACCGAACAACTCGAACAGGGTCGGAGCGTGGAACGCTTCGATGTAGGCCGCACGCAAGGTCAGAGACTGATCGATCGGCTGCCAGCGAACGTCGAACTTCGGACGCTCGGTTTGACCGAAATCGCTGTAGCTCTCAAACCGCTCGGCATAGCCAAGCTCCAAGCTGTAGGCGCCGGGGAAGTTCCAGGTCGGTCCTGTGACCGGGACTCGCGCTTCCCAGAATACCGACCAGGTATCGCGGTTACCCTTGGTCGGCTGACCATTGGTCGAACCGGTGGTCTGACCGGTGATGGTCAACGGATCCGGTTGATCGTGGAAAGTGTTTCCAAGGTGCGCGCCACCGATGGCGAAGCGAACCGCGCCGCCCGGCAGGTTGAACATGTCGCCGCGAATCGCGAAGTCTTCGGTCATAATGACCGACTCTTCAACGTCGTGGGTCGTGGTCATGACTTGATTAAGCACGTTCTTATTATTCGCGCTCTTGCCGAACGGGTTGAAGGCC
>JAJPJU010000131.1 GCA_021324035.1 Spartobacteria bacterium
CCTTCCGTCACGACGATGAAATGGTGAATTAATTCCTCCATCTTTGTCATCACGTGCGACTTCGGCGGCGTCATATTTTTCCAGTCGCTCACGTTGATTGGGCCGGCCGGTAGTTTGTCGATGACCTGACGCAGAATTTTCGCGCTCTGCCGCATCTCTTCGATACGCACCAGATAACGGTCGTAACAATCGCCGGCGCTGCCGACCACGACCTCGAAATCGTACTGCTCGTAGTCGAGATAAGGATGTTTGCGCCGAAGATCGTGTTCAACGCCGCTGCCGCGCAAGTTTGGTCCCGAAATCGCGTAGGCGATCGCGCGATCCTTGGTGATCACGCCAACATCTTTGGTGCGATCCACAAAGATTTTGTTTCGAGTGAGGAGTTTATCCATCTCTTCGAGGGCCGGACCGAACTCGTCGAGAAAATCGCGCAACATCGGAATGAATTTTTCGGGGAGATCGCGAATCTGGCCGCCGACGCGGGTGTAGGAAGTGGTAAATCGTGCGCCGCTCAACAATTCGCTCAGGTCGTAAATTTTTTCGCGTTGAGTGAACGAGTAGAGAAAAACGGTCATTGCACCGAGATCGAGCGCCATTGCGCCGAGCCCCATCAAATGCGACGAAATCCGCGAAAGTTCGCAGCAAATCACGCGAATCGCTTTTCCGCGCGGCGGAATTTCCCAGTTCATCAGTTTTTCAACGGCCAGCGCGTAGGCAACGTTGTTCGCCAGGGGCGCGAGATAGTCGAGGCGATCGGTATACGGGACGAACTGGTTGTACTGCATGTTCTCGGCGATTTTTTCGTCGCCCCGGTGGAGGTAGCCGATGTCCGGTGTCGCCTTGGTGATAATTTCGCCATCCAACTCCAGCACCAGCCGCAACACTCCGTGCGTCGCCGGGTGTGACGGTCCCATGTTGAGAACCATCTTTTCGCCAATGTCGTCCTCGCCGGCGTGGCGGATCTTCGCGTCTTCTGCGACGACGCGCGTCACCGGATCGGGCGATTGAATTTCACGCACGGTGATTGCCATAGGGTCAATTCATTTACGCTGCAGACATGACCTCCGCGCGCAAGCCTAAAATGGAAATTCAGCGGCGGGCGCCGATTAATTCCGGCTGCCCCATCCGCCAGTTACCGGCGCTAACCGCTCGGCCCATGAGGAATGTGACCGGGATTTTTGCCTGCGAAAAAGGGGCATTTGCCACCGCCCGCCATCTTTGGAACGCTTGGACAACAGATGAGTCCAGCAGGGCAGAACCGGTAGTTTGCAAAATCTCCACTTTCTCGGCATGTCCGTCCGGGCTGAAAGTGATCATGTATAAACCCGAACCCGTCATGTGTTGAGCCCGCGCCTGAAAGGGATATTCCGGAACAGGATGATAGGTAATGTAACCTTGCCAGTTGGTGGGAGCCCACTCGCTAGTCCCTTTTTTGAACGCCCCACCATGTGATGTCTCGAACGTGACCGGCACCTCCGCAGACTCACCAACCCACTCCGGATAGGCCGTCCAGGTCTGGATTCCCTTGACCGCGGCCTCGTCGAGTTTGGCCGATCCCGAACTTTCAACGATTTGAACCGCCCGCGGGTGACCATCCTTGTCGATTGTAAATCTGATCCGAGCAGTCCGCTGGGCTTCCGGACGAATCGCGTCGGGTGGAAATGTAAAGAAGCCGCCACTTTTCCAAGCTGAGCCTTTCGACGATGCGCGTCGCAGGACCGCAGCCGCAACATGTCTTTCTTTCTCAGTTTCTCGAAAGTCCACGATCACTTCGCGGCCGGAGCTCAGATCGCCGGGCCGAATTCGCGCTCGGTTGAGCCGCCATTTCAAGACCGACGCCCGTGCTGCGTAATCCAGTTCCTTTTTCCCGCTACTTTTGACAATGCCGGCCTCCCGGACGTGCCCGTCGTTGTTCACGACAACGCGAAGAGTCACTTCGCCGGTCGTACCCTCCAGCGCAGCATTTAAAGGATACGGTGGCTTCGGCGCTTCGGCCCAATCAGAACCTGTGGCCGATGCATTTCGCGAAATAAGAACCACCGCCACCAAGATGTTAAAGAATTGGGGGAATCGCATAACTTGTGCGACGACGCGCGTCACTGGATCGAACGATTGAATTTCACACCGTGATGGCAAGCAGTTTTGTGCGGTTGCGCGCAAACAGTCACGAATGTGGAAGCGTCTACCGTTGTGGCGCTGGTGTCGGTTTGGATAATGGAGTGACAGCGTTGGGCGGTAATGATTTGGAACGAGATTTTGTTCGGCTGACTTTGGATTTTCCACCAACGGGTTCCAGTGTGACTGAGACAGGGTTCGGATACAGAGAATCGTAAGCTCCGGTGCCTGCATCTACTCCCATCCCAATCGCGCCGCCCAGAAGGATATTTCCGGCCATGGCCGTCCCACCGGTGCCGCCCGCTTTGCTTTGCACTGTGACAGTTTGAGAAACGTAGCCGGGTTTGGACACGGTCACGGTAAACTGATCCCGTCGACGCTTCTCGACGAACGTCGCCGGCGTAATTCCTTTTTCGCCGGTCGATAAGGTTACATTCGCGCCCGCGGGGTCGCTTTGGACCTTCAGCTTTTCATGGACGCCGCGCGTGATTGTGGCGCACGAAGTGAACAGAAATACCGAGCAAAATAAAAGGGGACCAGATTTCATCCGGCGGATGCTAGCGGGAGCAAAAAGGCATTCAAGCGAAATAGAAAATGATGGTCAGAATTTCTGGCTGGCGCGTAGGTTGAGGCCCGATTACGTAAACGCATGGCAGAAAAGGTCGCATTGTTGTTTGCCGGGCAGGGCGCTCAGGCCGTCGGGATGGGAAAGGACCTGGCCGATCAATTTCCGGCTGCGGCTGATATCTTTCGGCGAGCCGATGAAGTTCTGGGCCGTAAACTGAGTGACGTTGCCTGGAACGGTCCGATCGAAGATCTGACCAAGACGTCAAACTGCCAGCCGGCGCTGTTCGTTCACGGCCTGGCTTGTCTGACCGTGTTGCGCGAGCTGGCCGGTGAACTTTCGATCTGTGGCGCAGCCGGTTTGTCGTTAGGCGAGCTGACTGCTCATGCCGCCGGCGAAACATTCAGTTTCGAAGACGGGCTTCGTCTCGTCCAAAAGCGCGGCGATCTCATGGACGAGGCTTGCTCGACGACCGTCGGCGGCATGGCGGCGCTGATTGGCGCCGATGAAAGCGCGGCCCGCGCTCTGGCCGACGATGAAGACGTCGACGTCGCCAACATTAATTCGCCTGGCCAGATCGTGATCTCCGGCGAGCTGGCGAAAGTTGAAGCAGCAGTCGCGGTCGCCAAGGAACATGGAATCCGTCGCGCCACCATGTTGAACGTCGCGGGCGCATATCATTCGCGCCTGATGGAGAGCGCTTACCGAAAATTCGGTGCGGCGTTGCTCGAAGTCCAGATGCAGCTGCCGCGATTTCCGGTGATCAGCAACGTCACCGGCGGTGAGGTGAAAACGCTGCCGGAAATTCGACAAACGCTCCAGGAGCAAGTGACCAGTACGGTGCGCTGGGTCGATTGTATGGAACGGCTGGCCGGTCTGGATTGCGATATGTTTCTCGAACTTGGACCTGGAGGCGTGCTGGCCGGTTTGCTCAAACGCACCCGCAAAGACGCCAATATTTTATCGGTGAGCGACGCGGAATCGGTTCGTAAAGCCGCTGACGCGATCAAAAGCTAACGTCAACGGTGTTGATGTCCACCGTGTCACTGCGCGAGGTCGACAACTGCAATTGATAACGATAGTTTCTGCGCGTGAATCTTTCCGAACGAGTCGACTCAGATTTGAAAACAGCCATGCGCGAGAAGAACGCGATGAAACTCGGCGTTCTGCGAATGCTGAAGGCCGCGATGATGAA
>JAJPJU010000200.1 GCA_021324035.1 Spartobacteria bacterium
CTTCAGTGCGAGTGGCGTCTTTGCTGGCCATGATCGTTCCCGGATGCGGACCATGTGGAATTCCGCGCGGATGCAAGGTGATCGACGCCGGCTCGATTCCCTTTCGCGAACCGAAATTGCCCCGCACATAAAACAAAACCTCGTCAGCCTCGACGTTATCGTGGACCCACGGAATTTTCACCGCTTCGGGGTGCAGATCCAGATAACGCGGCGCAAACGTGCAGACTACGTAGCCGCGAATCTCAAATGTTTGATGGATCGGCGGCGGTTGATGGACCGTGCCGGTAATCGGCTCGAAATCCTGGGCGTTGAAAGTGAATGGATAAACGTATCCATCCCAGCCGACGACATCGAACGGATGATGCGCCATCGTCACGCAAGTCCAGCGCGGACCGTCCTTCACCAGAATTTCAGTGTCTTCTTCTTTGTCGATCGCGTTGATCTCGGTCGGACCGTGAAAATCGCGCTCCGAATAAGGCGAACCCATTTTGATTTGGCCTTCGCTGTTCAGGTAACGTTTCGGAATTCGGACCGGGCCGGTCGATTCCAGTATTAAATAGTCTTCTTCCTGAACTTTGTCCGGAACCAGCCGGTAGGTGATCCCGCGTGGAATCACGATGTAATCTTCCGCGCGATAACGTTGTTTGCCGAAAAGCGATTCGATCGTTCCGCCGCCTTTGAACACGAAGATGATTTCATCGGCGCCGCCGTTTTTGTAATACTGGTATTGCCCGTAATCTTTCTCCGGCCGGCAACGCCACGCGGTCATGTCCTGATTGAACAGAATCGGGACCCGGCCGCTGTAGAGATCGCCCCTGCGCGGGATGTTCGCCGTTTTCAAATGATGATGGCGCAACGGGCTCTCGGCGGCCTTCTTCAACTCTTCGCATTTCAAAAGCTTCACGCTTCGGACGCGAGTCGGCGGCCGCAGATGATAGAGAATTGAGAAGGCTTCGTTGAAACCTTCAGTGGTGACGACGTGTTCGTAGAAAATGCCCTCGTTTTTGTAACCCGGTCCCTGCCCGTTCCGATGGAACCAGATGTGATGCTTTCGCGGCATCTCGCCTAATTTTTGGTAATACGGCATGTCGATCGTCCTCTCTTACAAATTGCCCCGGCGTTCCTGCTCTTTCTCAAGCGCCTCGAACAGCGCCTAGAAATTCCCTTTGCCGAAACTCTTCGCGCCTTTGCGTTGAATGATTTCGAAGAACAACGTCGGCCTGTCCTCCACCGGCTTTGAAAAGATTTGCAGTAAGTAACCCTCGTCGTCGCGATCCACCAGGATCCCGAGCTCGCGCAACGGCTTCAGATCTTCATCGATGTGGCCAACCCGATCGAGCACTGTGTCGTAGTAAGTGCCGGGAATTTTGAGAAACTCCAGTCCGCGCTGCTGCAAATCGGTGACAGTTTCGATGATGTTGCTCGTCGCGATCGCCACGTGTTGCACGCCTTCGCCAAGATAGAAATCGAGATACTCTTCAACCTGCGATTTCTTTTTGCCCTCGGCCGGCTCGTTGATCGGAAACTTAACAAAACCGTTGCCGTTGCTCATCACTTTGCTCATGAGCGCGGAGTATTCGGTCGAAATGTCTTTGTCGTCGAAACTGAGGATGTTGCGGAAGCCCATCACGTCCTCGTAAAATTTCACCCACGGATTCATCTGGTTCCATCCGACGTTGCCGACGCAGTGATCGACATAGAGCAGTCCGGTCGGCGCTGGGTTGTAGTTCGATTCCCATTTCTCAAACCCGGGCATGAACAATCCGTTATAATCGCCGCGCTCAACAAAAACGTGCACGGTATCACCGTAAGTGTGAATGCCGCTGAGCACGACTTTGCCGTGCTCGTCCTTCAGCGTCGTCGGTTCCATGAAACTCTTCGCGCCGCGTTTGGTGGTTTCTTTCCAGGCGGACGTCGCGTCGTCGACTGTCAAAGCGATCGATTTGACGCCGTCCCCGTGCCTGGCCACATGATCCGCGATTGGGTTTCCCGGACGGATGGACGTGGTTAGGACAAAAGTGAGTTTGTTTTGGCGAATGACGTAGCGAGCGGACTCCTTGTTGCCGGTTTCAGGGCCCGAGTAGGCCAGGCTCTGGAACCCCATCGCTGTTTTGTAGAAATGAGCAGCTTGCTTGGCGTTTCCGACGTAAAATTCGACGTAATCCGTGCCCTTGAGCGGCAGGAAATCCTGCTCCGGCTGATGCTCGGCTTTGAGCCGCTCGGCAACGCTCTGTTTCTTATTCGGTGCAACAGCAGTTGTACTCATAGAAAATCCTCTACGGTGTTTAGCGCGATCACGCGTTCTCTAAATATAAGATCGACAATCCGGAGCCGCAAGGTTGCTTCGGCTTGTCATTTCGGCCGCTTTGGAGAAATCTCGATATCTCCCTCGACTGCCAATCATGACGAAACGATTCGAAATTTCAAAATTCTACCGAAACCCTCAATTTCCGGCGACCGTTCTCGAAAAAGCCTTTGACGTGTTTCAGGCAGGTACTACCAATGTCGAAAGTCAGATCGAGACCTTCTCGATCACAAGAGACGGAATCAGATATCCGTACGGTTCCAATGAACGGCAGCAGTTTTTAACCGATCGTGAGAACGCTGAGGCATATCAGTGGTCGCGTTCAAGTTATGTCAAAGGAGCCGGTGACTACTATTTCAGCGTTTCCGGAGGTGGTGCCTCTTGTCTCGTAACAGTCGTGTCGTTTTCAGAAAAGCATCTGCGTGACGTTATAGGAATATTCGATACAGCACAGGTTCCGACACGGCCAACGAAAGCATCGCCACTAACAATCTTTGTTGGGCACGGTAGAAGCCCAGAATGGCGAGAGCTAAAGGATCATTTGCGCGATCACCACGACTACACGGTGGAACATTATGAGCGGGTTCCCACAGCGGGAGGAATTGTCTGGGATCGCATTCAGGCCATGCTGGAAACGTCAACAATGGCGTTACTGGTAATGACTGGCGAAGACTTGGTTGGAAACAGCAAAGAAAAAATGCGCGCTAGACAAAACGTTGTTCATGAACTGGGTCTTTGCCAAGGCCGCTTCGGAATCCACAGAGCATTGGCGCTAGTCGAAGAAGGAGTCGATATCCCTTCGAATCTAGCTGGCGTGGACTTCATCTCTTTCAAGCACGGAAATATTAAAGAGACCTTCGGAGCGATCTTGGCAGCGATTAGAAAAGAATTTCCGGCCGCCTATTAGATTTTGCCGTCCGTGCCCGCGCGGAGCCTTAGTCGTAGGGCATTCAGTCGAATGAACCCGGTGGCGTCGCCCTGGTCGTAGGCGGACTTTTCGCCTTCCATCGTCGCGATTTTTGGATCGTAGAGGCTCTTCGGACTCTTGCGGCCGGCGACGATGATGTTGCCTTTGTAAAGTTTGAGCCTAACCAGGCCAGTGACGTTACGTTGGGTTTCGGTGACAAGAGCCTGGAGCGCGTCGCGTTCGGGCGAAAACCAGAACCCGTTGTAAACCAGCTCGCTGTATTTCGGAATGAGACTGTCGCGAAGATGCATCACTTCGCGGTCCATGGTCAGGGTTTCCATTTGCCGATGGGCGAAATGCAGAATCGCCCCGCCCGGCGTTTCGTAAACCCCGCGGCCTTTCATCCCAACAAAACGATTTTCGACGATATCGACCCGGCCGATTCCATGTTTGCCGCCAAGCTCGTTCAGCGTTTGCATGACCCCCAGCGGTGAGAGTTTTTTTTCGTTCACCTTCACGCAATTGCCATTCTCAAATGTAAGGTCAACATGTTCCGATTCGTTCGGGGCATCTTCCGGCGCGACGCTGAGTTTGTACATGCCGCGCATTTTCTTTGAGCTGGCGTCGAACCACGGATCTTCCAGCACGCCACTCTCAAAACTGATGTGAAGAAGATTGCGGTCGGTGGAATACGGTTTCGCCGCGCTCGCTTCGACGGGAATTTTGTTTTTCTTGGCGAACGCGATCATTTCCCTGCGTCCGGGAAATTGTTTTCGAAACCGTTCTTCCCGCCACGGCGCGATCACTTTCAACTCCGGGGCGAGCGCCGCCGCGGTTAGTTCGAAGCGGACCTGATCGTTCCCCTTCCCGGTCGCGCCATGGGAGATCGCGTCCGCCTTTTCGGCGAGCGCGATTTCAACCATTCGTTTGGCGATCAGGGGCCGGGCAATGCTCGTTCCAAGAAAATACTGGTTCTCGTAAATCGCGCCTGCTTGAAACATCGGAAAAATAAAATCACGGGCGAATTCCTCACGCAGATCTTCGATTACACATTTCGAGGCGCCGGTTTTCAGCGCTTTCTCTTCCAAGCCGGCGAGTTCTTCCTCCTGGCCGATATCGGCGCAGAAGGCGATGATGTTGGCGCGATAATTATCCTTGAGCCAACGCAGAATGATCGAGGTATCGAGACCGCCCGAATATGCGAGGACAATTTTCATCGTAAGAGAAACGCCGAACGTCCAACGTCCAACGCCCAATGTTAAAGTCAGAATCTGAATTCGACATTCGGTGTTCGACGTTCAGGGTTGGGCGTTTTCTTCGCTCAGAAATCAGCAAATACAAGGTGGATATGTTAATCCCCAAAAGAGATATCAACATCACGCGCGGTCTGGACCATTTCGCCGTGAGGCGGCACCAAACGCAGCCGGTTGACCGCATCCGCAATCGGAACGTGCCGAACCTGATAGTTTTGATAGCTCACCATCGCTCCGAAATGTCCTTCGTTGGCAAGTTGGACCGCTTTAACACCGAAGCGCGTGCCGAGGATTCGATCGAGGGTTGTGGGAGGGCCCCCGCGTTGCAAGTGCCCCAGCACCGTGCAGCGCGTTTCTTTTCCGGTGCGCGCAGCGATTTCGGCGGCCACGACGTCGCCGATCCCGCCAAATCTATTCTCCGCGTCTGATCGTTGTCGCATGACCGGCTGACCCTCTGCAGGGCAAGCGCCTTCCGCCGCGACGACTAACGAGTAGACGCTGCCTTTTGCTTCGCGCGCCTGAATCGCATCGATGATCTTTTCGTACTGAAACTTAAGTTCGGGTATGAGGATGACGTGAGCGCCGCCCGCCAGTCCGCCGTGCAACGCGATCCAACCGGCGTGGCGTCCCATGACTTCGACCACCATGATGCGCTTGTGACTGGTCGCGGTCGTGTGCAATCGATCACAAGCATCCGCGACCGTGGCAACGGCGGAGTCGAAACCGAACGTCATCGCTGTGGCTTCAAGATCGTTGTCGATCGTCTTGGGAACGCCAATGCAATTGATGCCAGCCTCCTGCATTTGCAGCGCGGTCGTCATCGATCCGTCGCCGCCGACGATGATTAACGCCTCCACACCTTCGGCATTCAGCGTTGCGCGCGCGCGCGCGATCACTTCCACCGGAACAATGGCGCGATTGCCCGTGCCGATTTTCGCGACGAAGTGTCCGCGGTTCGTAGTGCCGAGAATCGTTCCGCCGCGCGGCATAATCCCGCTGGTGCTGCGACGATCGAGCATCACAAAACGCCCGGGGGGCAGCAGGCCTTCGAAGCCGTCGAGGAACCCGAGCACGTCGAAGTTCAATTTCTCACCCGCGAGCGCGACGCCGCGCAAAACGGCATTTAATCCCGGGCAATCACCGCCACTGGTGAGCACTCCGATCCGTGTCTTCATAGCGAAGACTCAATCAAAGCAGTTTTTTGGGATCGGCAAGGCGGCCGGTGTTTGCCCAGTGGTCGTACAGGCTCCAGCCCTGAGCAATAAGCTGAGCCCCTTCGCCAAATCGATTGGCGCTGCCAAGCAACACGACAATGATTCGGCGCTGATAAATTCGATTGGCCGTCCCTTCCGGGACGACCTGAGGCTCGCGAGCCGACGAGAGGACCAAACACTGCCCCGCGCGTGCCGTCTGGCCGGTCTTCACGCCGTCGATTCCGTTTGTGCCGAGAAGCTCATTCGTGTTGCGCAACAAGTAACGCTGATCTTTTCCGCCGCGCCGCCATGTGATCTGACGTTCCTTTTGTGAAACGTAAAAGCGAAAGCTGGCCTTGTTCAGCGCGTAACGCGTAAGCCGCGCGACATCTTCCGCAGTCGAATATGGCAATGGCTTCACATTTGTATCCACACCGTGCGGATTTACGAAGCGCGTCTTTTCCATTTTCAGCTGCTTGGCCAGCGCGTTCATCTGAGTGACGAAAACATCGACCGCGGAAAGTTTCGCGGTGGGCGCTTGGATCTGCGATCCAACGTAACTCGCCAGGGCGTAGGCCGCGACGTTATCGGACTGGACCAGCGCTGCGTAAAGCAAATCGCGGAGGGCAATGTCATCTCCCGGCCGAAATCCAACATTGTTCTCAAGCGTTCCGACAAATGCGGACGGCGGAATGGTTACGAATTGATTGAGATCGCCGCCTTTGTGCTCCGCCCAGTCGAGCACCACCATCGCTGTCGCGATTTTGGTCACACTGCCAATCTGACGTTTATCTTGCGATTTCGATTCCTGGAGGACGTAGCCGGTCGTCGCGTCGGCGATGATATACGCTTGCGCGGCGGAGGATGAACGCAGCGTTCCCGCGAACAGCGAAATTGCGGCGATGATGAAAGTAAAACGGCTCGGAAGATTCACGTGTTTGAATTTCAAACGGCAGGACGTTAATCGTCGCTGCTCACTTCGCAACCAGCCAAACGCGATGACGCGCGAAATTATTCGGGCAGCGTGAGGTCGTGGCGCTCGCCGTAGCGGTATGGATTGGTGCTGAGCGTGATGTAGATCCGCTCGGCCGCGTTCACCATGTCGAAGTGAGTCGCACGACCAAGTCCACTCGCGCGGAGCGTGCCATGCCTTCCCTGGAAACGGCTTCCGCCAGCCATATCGAATTCGTAAACGACCGTGCCGCGATCGACATCGGTAATACGAACGTGAAGGATCAGCTCGGACTGGCCGGCACCCAACGACCCCAAAAAGAATCGGGCATAGGGATCGCCGCCGTCGACCAAAGTGAAGTTGCCCTCAACCAGCCAGCCGACGCGTGGCTTCTCGGAATCCTTGAGGATCCGGGCTGGCGCAATTTTTTCTAATTGCTCCTTTAAATCGCTTGCAAACTCCACGGGGGCAAGTGCTTTGCGAATCGGCATCTCGCCATCGCTTAACGCTTCATCGCCTTTGAACACAGCTGTGTCGATGCAGAACGGACGGATGTAGATCGCCGGCGGATTAGCTGCCCCCACCCCGCAATTCGTGATCATGTGCACGCCTTTGGAACCGTAAACGTCTTTAGCGTCGATAGCGGCCACATTCCGGCCACCCGGTGTAGAGACGTCGGTATGAGAAACATACATGTCCGCGCATGAGCAAAGCAGGACACTGGAAGCGACAACGATGAGAGATTTCATATTAGTATTGCTGGCGCACCCGCCTTATTCCGAGGCAAAAGCGAGCCATTTTCGCGCTATCTGATGCAACTCTTGTGCCGTTTTCCGCGGGAAAATTGCCGGGTGATCGACGAGCTCCTAGCTCGCCAATTGGGGTGCCCGGGCCCGGCTAATCAGCAGCCGCATCACAAAATAGGTCAACAGCGCGGCCGGCACACCGATGAACACCGACCCGATTAATGCCGGCCAAATCACCCGCATCAAAAAATGCCAGTCGAAGTAATCACCAAACACAAAATGATGAAACGGTTTCGGAGGAGTCGGCCGTCTCACGACCCAACATCCAATTTTGTATTCGAAAAAATAGACCGCCGGCATCGCCACCAGAAAAATATCGTGCAGGTTGGATGTGATCGCTGAGGCGAGCTTGTTCGACCGACAGATCCAGGCGAAGGCGATCGAGAGCAGCGTTTTCAAACTGTAAAGCGGGGTAAATCCGAAAAACATTCCGATTGCGGAACCGAGCGCAATTGAGTGCGGCGTGTCAGCCATGGTCACCAGGGTCATGTGGTGATCGGCCAGCCATTTCTTTTTTCGCCGGAGCCAGTTTGGCAGGCTTGGCCCGTCGCGGCGTTCTGCAACTGATGGAGAGTCCGGCACGGGCGATCTTACTCTAAAACAACTCGGGTGTCTCCGCTGGGGGCGGTGGGACCTTTTGGCCGAGCGCTTTTCTCAACCGGATCGCAGCGCGTGGCGCGTAGTCGAGATTATTGTTGTTGAAAACCACGTGAACGGCCTTGGCCTCTTCTGCTAATCCACGGCTGCGTTCGGCGACTTCTTCGATCTCGTCTTTAGAGTAATCGTAATCGAAACGCTTCGCGACGGTCTTGCCCGTAAGATACGCCTTCGCGTCCCGTCCGTGGAGCCGCAGGTAACCAAAATTCGAATTCGTAACTTCATTCAAATCTGACGGCACGATGGAAAAATGTTCCTCCGGCGGAGTATCGACATTCACGAATCCGACGTCTCGCTTCCGCAAAAAATCCAGGGTCGATTTCAATTGATCACCGACCACCCAGTTTCGATTTCTGAACTCGATCGCAAGCGAATAGTCGCCCATTCCAGAGACCACCGGCTCCAACTCGTCTAGTTGGTGTTTTCGTGGCGAAAATGCCGGGGAAAGTTGCAACAGGAATACCCCGAGCTTTCCGGCAGAATGCAGGATCGACATTGTCCGGACAAACATGTCGAGCATCGCGTCGCGCAGTTCCGGCGAAACGTTCACCTTCCCTTTTGCATCCGTCGATGCGACCCGCTGCAGCGCCGGCGGCAGCAATTTGGATTGGGTGGAATGAAATGAGAACAGTTGATGCAGTTTTACATCAAACACGAAATCGTTCGGCGTTGCTGCGCACCAACGTTCAACGGTTCGAGCGTCCGGTATCGAATAAAAAGTGGAGTTCACCTCTACCATCTCGAAATGTCGGGCGTACCATCCAAGTCGCTCGTGGGCCGGCATTTTCTTTGGATACCAATGTTCGACAAATCCGGGATCGGACCAGCTCGCGGTTCCGATGAGAATTTTTCCGTTCTGCGCTTTTCCGGTCGCCCTCACGCGCTAACCAAACCGCCGTTCCGCAGAACGCAAATCCACTGAAGCCTCGGGAGATCCGGCGAGATCGGGTCACGAAATGATCGATTCACCTTTTGCCGGGTTGATTCCGGCAATTAGATCGGCATAATACCACCGCGGGGTGGAGCAGCCTGGTAGCTCGTCAGGCTCATAACCTGAAGGTCGCTGGTTCAAATCCAGCCCCCGCAACCAAATTTCTTGCAGCGCGCAGGCGCGTGCGCGAATTTCTGGCGCTCAATCGAGCGACAAATCGATCCAGAGTAGCTCAGTGGTAGAGCGGTCGGCTGTTAACCGATTGGTCGTAGGTTCGAATCCTACCTCTGGAGCGTTAACGTGTTGGCCGTCTGGGGCTTACGTTCGACATGATTGCTGGCATTCACTCGCGTAACTAAAACCGGAAAATCTCGAAACGCGATTTCCTGGGGCGAGCCCTAAACCTTACCATTTGGAACCTTTTTGACATTCGGCTAATCGCCGGGGCAAAGGCGAGCGTAATTTACCATTGTTTGGTCGCCCACTCTCGTTCGATACCCTTTTAATATTCGCAATATTTCTAGTTGTTGGCATCGCAGGCTGCGGCGTTGCCATCTTCTTTCTGTCGGCGCGCGGCCTTTACGCCCAAAGTTTTGCAGGATGTCGATCTTGAACGAACGATGATTCATGCCGTAGCCGCAGGATTGGGTGTTGCCCTCGTGCCGGAGCAATTGAAAAAGCTCGAACA
>JAJPJU010000284.1 GCA_021324035.1 Spartobacteria bacterium
AAAAACGAGAAGTATCGCGAGGGTGCTCCACTTCAGAAGACGTTTGATCTTCATCGGCCTAACAAATGACTCACGAAGCGCCGGCTGGAATCGCTTCGCGCGCAATTCCCGGGTCCTTTGCTCCCCAGATCAGAAGCCAGAAGATGATTGGCAACTCCGCCATTTGAACGGGGTCCGCGAATTGACCAACAGCTTGCCGATACCCCGGTGAAAGAAGAGCGGCCGCAGAATTGGCGAGTTGGCCGAACGCGGCGATCCAAAGGAGGTAGCCTAGAAAGCGCGGGATAAAACCGGATCGAATTACAAGAACCCCGAACGGAAAAAGCCACAGTCCCCAAAAGACTTGCGAGATAACGAGCGCCTGGCCATGCAAGCGGAAGAATAAGTAGCTCAAACTGTCGAGTTGATGTTGATCAAAGGCCGATAAAAAAGTCCCGCCTCCAGCCACGATCAGCGCAGCCAGTTCGCCCAACACCGCTAAAAGAGAAATCGGCGTGGAAATGAGGAGCAAAATCGCCATTGCCATCGCGTGCTTCTCACTGACCGCCCTGAAGAGTCGATAAAGAGTCAGGACAACGAAGATAAACAGGATCGAGCCAATCAATTCGCCCGCGATACCGAATCGAAGAAGGGTCTCGAAAGAACGAATGTTATTGGCAGTCGCTGTTGCGTCATCACGGACGAAGATCTTGCCGGCGACGTAAATCCACGAAAACACCGCGGTGATGCTTGCTGAAACGTAAAGGATTCCCGCAATGTGCGCTTGTTTCTTAATCGCGTTCATAGAGGTCGAAGAAAATCATAGCGGTCCGCGATAACGACGCAGCCGAATGGCCCCGATAACAAACGCGGCGGCAAACACCAGGCCGATCCAAAGTCCTGGCGTTGCGAAGAATCTTCCGGGCGTTAATTGAGACAGCGAATCAATTGAAATTGTGTGATGCAGATCGAAAGCGGCGTCGCCCGCGCCAAGTAACCGGTTTTTTACCAGGGACCAAACATAACTGGTGTTGAACGTAATCTTTTCGAAAGCGGCCAGCGCCAGAGGCGGCATGACGGCCCAGAGAAACGTTGCGCGTCGCGCGATTCCGGACATCAACAGCGCCCAGCCATAAATCGGGGCGTGCCAAAGGGCGATGATAATCAGGCTGTAAAACGAAATTACCGACTGCTGAAGCAGATTGAAATTCGCCCAGCTCGTCGAAGCCAGCCCGCTCGGCATCAACACCGCGCTGCTGATCAACAGCATTAGAAACTGTGTGACAACGACAACAACGAAAACGATCGGCGGCAAGACCAGAACTGGAATGCTCATTTTCGACAAGACGGTCGTGACATCCGAAACGGGCAGCGATTTCCAGAACAGAATGCTGCGTTCTCGACGCTCACCGTAGAGCGCGTCGAGGCAATAAAACAGACCGACGATGAATGCCGTGATGACGATCATCCCTGCGGCAATGTTGTAAGGCAGCTCGATCGCGATGCTGCGATGCGCCTCATCCAGCATCATTGCCGCCTGTCTCCGTTGCGGAAGATGGCCAGCGCTGATCAGCGCGCCAAGCAAAATGACCCCGGAGACAATCAATGGCGCAATGTAGATCGATTTATTTTCCCAGATCTCGCGCTTCACTGACCACAAGAACGGCTTGGGGCTTGGAGCTGGGAGCTCGGAGTTAGGAATGGGAGATGTATTCATTTCGCTTCTCTGACTTGTGACTGGTGATCTGTGACCGCTGAGTTACCCATCATCGCGACGAATAAATCAGCAATACTCGGTGTGCGGACATCCCCCATCGCGGCGAGCTGGGGGCGATCGACCTGATCGAACAACATGATGCTCCGGCCGAAGAGCTGTCGCTCGTTTATCGGTTTGAGCGAACGGGCGCCGGCGACATGATCCGGATGGACCATCAATTCCACGTAACGCGATTCGAATTGCTCCATGCTGCATTCGAGGACAATCCGGCCGTGATTGATGAACATGAGATCGGTCAGCACATCCTGAACTTCTTCGACCTGATGGGTCGTCACGATGATAGTGCGCTCTCCGTCGAAATAATCGTTCAAGAGCGAGTCGTAGAATTGTTTCCGGTACAAAATGTCCAGACCGAGGGTGGGCTCGTCGAGCACCAGCAGTTTCGCGTCGATCGCCATCACGATCGCGAGATGGAGCTGGGCGATCATTCCTTTCGACAACTGTCGAACTTTGCTCGCGTGATTGATTTCCGTTTTGGCCAAAAAAGTTTCGGCCTTGGCCCGATCGAACTTTGGATGCACGCCAGCGACGTAATCCAACAAATCAGACACCCGGATCCACCTCGGCAACACTGCGACGTCCGCGATAAACGACACATCCCGCATGAGCTGATCGCGCTCGGCCCAGGGGTCGCGACCGAGCACTTTCAGTTCTCCTTGGTATGCAGTCAGACCGAGAATCGCGTTGAGCGCGGTGGTCTTGCCCGCGCCGTTCGGTCCGATGATTCCCAAAATCCGTCCCTGATCGACGCGAAGAAGGACATTATCGAGGGCAACCTTCGTTCCGTATACTTTTCGCAGACCGTGAGCTTCGATCGTTGTCATAGACATTAATGCTTATCCTTTTCGACTGGCTTGCCCGGCAAGCCGGCGCGAACCGAGCCGGAGCCTGGTCCGGATTTCGCCGAGTAACGCAGTGCGGCATCAAGCAGGTCTTTCGCGTTTAACCCAAGCCGTTGAATGGTTGCGTGAACTCGCGGCCACTGTTCATTCAAAAATTTTTGGCGCTCCCCTTTCAGCAAGAGATTGTGCGCGCCATCTTTCACGAACATTCCCAACCCCCGTTTCTTTTCTACCAAATCCTCGTCGCCCAGTTCCTGGTAGGCTTTCAGAACGGTTAACGGATTAATCCGAAACTCCGCCGCGACATTTCGAATGGAGGGCAACGGATCGCCTTCCTTAAGTACGCCGTCGAGTATCATGTGAACAACGCGGTCGCGCAGTTGACGGTAGATCGGCTGACTATCGTTCCATTCACGCGTCATTTGGATGCGAGCGGGCGAACTCGGTCGACGAGTTCCCGCAAAAATTGTTCGGACTTCACGAACGCGGCTTTCGGCGGAGGTGGATTTTCAGCGGCGGTTGTAAAGGCTGCGCCGACTGCGAGAAGAGGCCAGAGTCGCGCGGCGATTAAGATGAATTGGAAGGCAGCTTTCATTCAGTGTTGTAGTGGACTATAACACTACGTCACGGTCAGGCAATACCTTTTTTTTGATTTATTTTGCCGGCGGTATCGGCGGCGGCGGCGGCATCTCTAAGATCTTCTAAGGACCTAATTTCTACGAACAAAATTGGTCGGAAGCATGTCAAAACGAGCGTGAAACAACTAGTTCTCGCGTTGGCCGGAGTGATCGGAATCGTATCGGCGCAGAATGCGCAAAATCCGTCGCCCGGTAACTCTCCGGCCGTGACCATGCGCAAGCCCAAGCCGGTCCGGATCGCTCGGAAGCAATTGCCGCAACAACAATCCCAAGCACCGATGGTAAAATCTGCGCCTCGCCGCCCGGCCAACATCGTGGCCTACTCGGAGGCGCTTAGCCGGTATCAGCATTTCCGGCACAGCCGGTTTTGGTGGAAGAATCATTTCACAACCATCGTTCTGGTCGGCGGCGGGTATTATTATTGGGACGCGGGCTATTGGTTTCCCGCCTGGGGTTACGATCCAAGCTACGAATCTTACGATTACGACGGGCCGATTTTCACTTATGGAAATCTGTTGCCCGATCAGGTGATCGTGAATGTTCAGCGCGCGCTTCAAGATCGCGGTTATTACGGCGGCGGAATCAGCGGCGCGCTCAGTCCGGCTACGCGGCGCGCGATTAGCGCATTTCAGACGGATGAAGGCCTGGAAGTCAACGGCGTCGTCGACAGTCCGACCGTTTATGCGCTCGGTTTGATCTGAACGCTGCCGCTATAGGGCTTTGTTCCAAGCGCACAGATCCAGCCCTTTTTCAGCTCTTCGAAAATCTGAACATCGACGAACCCGGCAGTGGTAAACAAGTCGCTGTGTTCATCCGCGGTGAGCAGATTCATATTCGCGGCAAGATGCTTCTCGAAGATTTGTTTGCGAACACCTTCCAAGTGTCTGCCGCCCTTGTAAATTTCGGCGACGATCAAGAGCGTGCCGAGCGGTCTTAGCACCCGGTAGATTTCTCGAAGGTCGCTGGGCAAATCGGGCCAGAACAGATGCGTTTCGATCGCAGTCACGAGATCGAAGGTGTTATCGGCAAAATCCAGTTGAGAAACCGTCCCCTCGCGAATCCTGACCCGGCCGATGTCGATCCAGCGTGTATTGGCTCGATGCGCCGCAGTTACGCTCTCTTCCGAGTAATCAATCCCGTGAACCTTTCCATCGCTGGCCATTGCCGCGAGCTTGTTGATCGTTCGGCCGCCGCCGCAGCCCACATCCAGGATTGTGTCGGTTTTCTTGATCTTAACATGGCTCAATCCCCAATCGGTCAGTTTCGAATGGTGCCGATTCATTTCCCACAAGGTGAGCCGGCCAAACAAGCCCGAGGGCTTACGGCATTGAGCGATCATTTTGTCGGCGGCACTCATCTCCGACGTGTGGCCTGCGTTTTCCGGCTTTTCGGCATTAAAACGTTTACTTGGTCGCCGGCGGGCCCGCGACCGGTCCCTTCGGAAATGGCATCTCCGGAACAGACAGGGTGTTTTGAAATGCTGCGATCAGCCACTGGCCGTTTTGCTTTTGAATAACGTGCGTCTGAAGTCCTTGTTGCGGCATCGGTAGTCCGGCCGGAGTTCGGGCGCCGGTTAGCGTCCAACGAACATGCGCGACCGCCGCATCCGGCGTAAGAAATCGAATATCGACGTTGGTGACCGTAAGCGTGCTTTCTTTGAAAACGTAAACGTAGGCGTCGGTAAGTTTTTTCTCGATCTCGGCGCGGCCCTTCCACCACCAACCGACAATGTTTACGCAGTCGCCATCTTCGGTGAACAGACTGGCGTAGGCCTTCGCGTCATGTTTGTTCCAGGCTTCAGGTTGCCGCGCTTCCAGGGCCCGAATCGCTGCTTCGTCATCAGGCGAACCTGCCGCCAAAAGATTCGCAGCAAGAAACAATGCTGGGAGCAACAGATACTTTTTGAATGTCGTGTTCATGGCTTCCCTTTCGGGAATGGCGACCGCGATGTCAATGTTCAAAGTCACTGCAGGCCATGTGACCGCTGATCGCTGGTGTTTAGGTCGCCGGCGGCCAATCGGTTCCCGCGAGCTCTTTCGGCAACTGTTTGGGATCGACTGGATAATAGGCGTTCAAGTCTTGCGGTTCGCCTTCTTTGAATTCTTTTTCCGGCGCACCCACGATCAGCCAAAGAACTTCCTCGTCGGTATCGTTGAAGACTTGCCGCAATAGTTTCGGCCCGACGAGTACGCCGCCGTGTTTCGGAACAGTGATCGTTTCGTCACCGATGCGCATGCGACCCGTGCCTTCGACGACAAAATAAAATTCTTCGGCTTTGGGATGCTTGTGCAGCGTGTTCGCGCTCTTGGGCGGGAGCTTCCAGAGTCGCGCGCCGAGAATTTCACTGCCTGTCCGTTCCAGAAAATCCGCGTTCGGAATCTTCATCAGGTTCGACGGCCGCCATGCCAGACCCTCCGGTTTGATCACGAAATATCCCTCGATCGGTTTCATGAAGGAATTGTAGAGCAAGCGCATCGCTTGCCGAATTAAAATCCAACCGATGACGTTGTTTCAGAGCGACGGCCCGCGCTTTTCAGGTAACGAAAATGTTAGCGGCACATCGATCTGTCGGCGAGCGCCAGGCCTGGCTCGCCATTGTCGGAGGCCGTAAATCGCTTGGGCATCAAGCTCACGATGTCCGGTACTGTTCCGAACTGTGACGTCGGTGACCTTGCCCTTCTCGTCTACCGTCAAGATGAAGACACCGCTTCCAGTGATGTGACTTCGCCGCAGTCGAAGGTCATAGACGGGCGTCGGCATTGACAGGAATTCCTTTCTTAAGTCTGGATAGCCTATCGATCGCTCGGTTTCTCCGTACAGACTCGCTGCGATCGCAATCGCGAAGAAACAAGTCATACACAGCTTTCGCATCAAGCCTGTGATAGCGGTCGTTGCTTTTATCATTCCTGATCTTCTTGGTTCGTAACTGGCCGCGGTTTGGACAAGAACTTGTCGACTTCGTCGTTGTAGGTTTCGAACGGATCGCCCATGACAAGAAAATCGCGGCTGTCGTGCGCGATTGAGTCCCAGTTGATGACATAAGATTGTTGTCGATCCTGGAAATAGGCGACGGCGCGGGCGCGACCGGACGCCCGCGTATTAGCCGGCGGAACGCGCGTTGCATTCGCCGGTTGAAAACTATTGTTCCATTCGGCGACGCGTTTGCCGGGCGTAACGCTGAAAAACAATCCACGCGCCGGATCGATGTTGTGATATTCGAGATCCAAGCTCTGCAGCCACGGATCGTCCCAGCCGACTTTTTCCGCTTCCATGAAAGTCTCGAGCAGCCATTTCTTCGTGATCCAGTCGACACCGCCGATCAGCGCCTGTGGATTTTGTTCGATTGATTCGAGAACGAAACTCCAGGTCTCGAGCAACCAATCCGTTTCCGGATCGCGCTCGCGCAAATGCCTCTGGGCGAGATCGTGAAACTGCCATTGCACATCCAGCGCGCCGATGGTCTTACCGTTTTCTAGGTCGACGATCCATTTCCGAGTCGGATCGCGCGAGATGTCGCGGGTGCTTCGGACGGCGTCGTTGAGCACGAGATTTCTCGGTAACTGACGCTGCTCCAGCAGCGACAGCACGCATGCCGTCGTTCCGATTTTCAGCGCATTGGCGAACGGACTCATGTTTGAATCGCCGATCAGCAAATGGAGCCGCCGATACTTGCGATAATCGGCGAGCGGCTCGTCGCGCGCGTTGATAATCGCGCGATTGAATTGCACCCACTGGTAAATGTCGTTGACGATGTGATCAGCGCGCTGACTCAACTGAAACGCGACCGGCGTCTCGGCTTGCGGCGGCTCGAAATCGAATGCCAACGGATTAGCCTGCCCCACTCTGCCGGCGCCGGTGAAAATCTGCCGCGTGGCCAAAAAGGTGAGCAGGGTGCCGAGGACTGACGGCGTGAACTGCGCCTCCCGCTTCATCAAATAATTTTCGTGGCAGCCGAACGTCGCGCCGGTGTGATGATCGACATTGTTCTTGATGAACGAAACCCGATCGTCGGCTTGGAACGCAGCCAGCGATTCGCGCAATAATTGATCGCCGGCCATTTCGTAGGTAACGAGATCGTGCAAATGCAAACACTCGGGCGATGCGTACTCGATATGGCCCATGTCGAGATAAAGGCGGCCGCCGTTTAGAAGAAAACCGCCGTTCCCTGGCGGTTCTTCGTAGTCGCGATAGTGAAGATCGATCGTGCCGGCGCGCGCTTTATTGAAGAGATAATTTTTGACCTTGGCCGGCCAAACCTCTGAATTGCAGCGCAACTCTTCGCTGCTCATCAGACAGCCATACTCGGTCTCAATGCCGACGATGCGGTCCACGGTGGGTAGTTAACGATTTAACGAGTTACGATTTAGCGATTTCCGAACCAGTCACTAAATCATTGAATCGCTAAATGGCTAAATGAAATTGCACGGGGCGTGCTTTCTCCATGCCGGATGGAACTCTCTGAAAGCGTGGCGGCGCGTCCGGGGTGGCTACCACGAACAGCCGATGCGCGTTCGTCCGGCACCCGCCGGACCACGAACAGGGCAGACAGCGTCGCGGCTGCAGCCGAGAACACGCGCCTGGCCTTATTGATCGCGATTCTGATTGCGGCCCTGCATGTATTCATGGCTGTCACGGCCGTAAACACTAAATCACCGACGTTCGACGAGCCGCAGCATCTCACCGCGGGTTACAGTTATTGGGTCAGAAACGACTTTCGACTGGATCCGGAGAACGGAAATCTGGCCGCGCGCTGGGCTGCATTGCCTTTAGTGTTCGGCGACACACGATTTGTCCGACCGGACGACCCGAGCTGGCAAAGCGCTGATGAGGGAGGCGCCGCGCACAAATTCTTCTACGAGCTCGGCAACGATCCGGATCGAATGATCGCACAAGCGCGGCTGATGATGTCGATCTTTGGACTCGGCTTGTGCCTTCTGGTCTACCGAATCGGGCGCGAATTCTTTGGCGTGCTCGGCGGCCTGATTGCGGAAACGCTACTCGCGTTCGATCCGAACTTTCTCGCGCATAGCGCACTGGTGACGTCAGACGTTCCAGCTGCGTTCTTTTTCACGGCCGCGATCTGGAGTTGCTGGCGATTGTTCCAACAAGTCTCGTTAGGGAGACTTGCGATAGCCGCTTTGAGTTTGTCCGGGCTTTTTCTCACAAAATTTTCGGCGCCAATTGTCCTGCCGGCACTCCTCGCGGTTTCGGTTCTCCAAATCACTGCGAAATCGGAAATCGCGATCCGCTTCGGACAACTCCGAACAACTCTGATTGAAACGTGGCAAAAATGCTGGGCTGTTGGCGGCACGTGGTTGTTACTGACAATGACCGTCATCTTTGCGATCTGGTCGTCGTTTTCATTTCGTTACGCGGCCTGGAACGACAACGCTGCGAAACAGAAAGATGAGGGATGGCATTGGAATTACGTCCTCGAACAGCACGGAGGCTTGGAAAACGGCATCTCGTTTGCGCGCGTTCATCATTTGCTGCCGGAAGCCTATCTGTATGGCTTCGGTTACGTGCATAAACACGAAGGAGATCGGCCTGCGTTTCTCGACAACCAATGGAGTCTTGTCGGCTTTAGTTCATTTTTCCCCCTGGCATTTCTCTACAAAACACCATTGCCATTTTTGTGCCTGATCGCCCTCGCGCTCGGCGTTGCAATTGCGCGGCGACACCATTGGAAGTTTGAAAAACTGTTGAATCCGTTCGCGATCTTCGTGGCAATTTACGCCGCGTTTGCGATCGGAACTCAGCTCAACATCGGGCATCGTCATATTTTGCCAATTTATCCCGCGTTGTTCGTCGCCTGCGGCGCCATCGTTCACCTTTTGCAGAAGAAATCGCGCGCACTATTCGCCAGCGCGATTGCGATTCTGTTGAGCTGGCAAATCGGCGAATCGCTTGTCTCCCGTCCGAATTATCTGGCTTACTTCAATCAAATCGCCGGTGGCCCTCGAAACGGTTATCAGCACCTGGTCGATAGCTCGCTGGATTGGGGCCAGGATTTGCCTGCTTTGAAAACGTGGCTCGACGATCACAGTTCAGCAGTCAACGGGAAGCCGATTTATATGGCTTACTTCGGAGTCGCCGATCCGAAATCGTACGGCATTGATTCGAAAAAACTTCCCGAAAATCATTCAGGTGGCGATCAAACCTTTGGTCAGTTGCGGGGCGGCGTTTACTGCGTCAGCGCAACGACGCTGCAAAGCGTTTACGCGCGCGAAATCGGCCCATGGTCCGAGGCCTACGAACAACAGTACCAAACCGCGCTTGCCGAAGTGGAGCGTTACCGCGCAACGGCGTCCGATCCATCTGCGCGGCTGGCGTTGGTGGCGAACGACGGCGCAGTTTCGTGGGTGAAACGAATTCGAATATTCGAACGGCTGCGATTCGAGCGGTTATGCGCGTATTTGCGGCACCGGCCGGCCGACGCCCAGATCGGCTACTCGATTTTTGTTTTCAACCTCACCGATGGCGAAGTGGATCGCGCGCTTCACGGACCGCCTGCGGAACTGACCCGCGACGTCCGGGTGGCCGGGTATTAGACCGAAGGCTTGCAACTCGCGTAAAAACCGAGCAGACTGCCTACCCGATGAGGGAGTTAGGCTTGCGCAGCCCGGCGTCGAAAGTTGGAGGGATCGTTTATTTCGGCCGGATGCTCGACAAAATACGACAGCACGTAAAAGGCGAATTGTCCGCCGATTACGAGGCCAATCTCGGCCGTGGATTCGACGCCAGCTGCTGCACGTTTTTACGGGTTGATTATCATCAACTGAGCGAGCGAGTGAAAGACGGCGGCAGCGACGACGAAGTTTTGCAATGGTGTTTCAGCGTTGGACATCAGCCAACAAACGATGAGGCCTACGTTTGGAATGAGTTTATGCGTAAGCGCGGCTGGAACGACGAGCTGTCGGAAATCCTGAAACGCCGGAAGAAAGAGGCCGGCATGGCCGGCCGATCCGAAATCCAGACGATGTTCACGTTCATCGACGCCGACGAAGGCCGGTTGTTGGTCGGGAACCAGAAGCTACAGCCAGCAACGGATTAATTTGTAGGCCGTCTCTGCGAGACGGCTTTCGGATTGGCGTCTGACACAGACGCCCTACAACTTACGGAGTTGGCGCGGGAACGGGGATTGTAATCTTGTTCGGTGGTGGCGGCGGTTGCATCCGCCAATCAACAAACTTCCAAACGGCAACGACGACGAGAACTACGACCAGTGTGGCAACGACTTTTCTGGTCACTGGTCAC
>JAJPJU010000262.1 GCA_021324035.1 Spartobacteria bacterium
AAAAACGCTCGGCATCATGGTGAAGGAAGAAATTGGGGCCGGGGTGGGCGTGCTGGCATTGATCAGTGTGCTCGCGATCATGATCATCCTGCTGGCTGTGCTTGCGCTGGTCGTCGTCCAGGCGCTGGCAAAAAGTCCGTGGGGAATGTTTACGATCGCAATGACGATTCCGACTGCACTTATCATGGGTTTTGGTTTGCGCAGTGGAAAAGTCAACGTAACCGCGATCACGACCTTCGGTCTGCTCGGTCTCGGGTTTGGGGTTTGGGGCGGACAGTTCCTGGCACATTTCCCAACGATTGAATCGTGGTTTCGCCACGATGCGACCTGGATCGCATGGGCGATCATGATTTATGGATTGGCTGCGTCGATCCTTCCGGTTTGGATGCTGCTGACGCCGCGCGATTATCTCAGCACGTTTTTGAAACTCGGAACCGTTGCTGCGTTGGCGATTGCGGTGATTCTCATCCATCCGACCTTGCAAATGCCGCCGCTGACAAAATTCATCGACGGGAGCGGTTTGGTTTTCGCCGGACCGGTGTTTCCATTTGTTTGCATCACGATCGCGTGTGGCGCGGTTTCAGGATTTCATTCGCTGATCGCCTCGGGGACAACCCCGAAAATGTTGCCGTGCGAATCGCGGATTCGCGACATTGGCTACGGCGCAATGATTACCGAGATGATGGTCGCTTTGATGGCGTTGATTGCAGCGTGTGTGCTGCAACCGGGTGAATATTTCGCGATCAATATGAAAGGAACGCCGACCGAGGTCGTGCAGGAAGTCTCGGCGCAGGGATTTCCGGTGACGGAAGACGATATGGCCGGTCTGGCGAAGGAGCTCGGTGAACAAACGATGTACAATCGTGCCGGCGGCGCGCCGACCTTTGCAGTCGGCATGGCGCATATGTTCGCGCGCGTCACATCCAGTCCGACGGCGCTCGCACTTTGGTATCACTTCGCGATCATGTTCGAGGCATTGTTTATTTTGACGACGATTGATGCCGGCACGCGAGTGGGACGATTTTTATTGCAAGATTTGTTAGGCAACGTGTGGCGACCGCTGGGCAATACCCGATCGTGGACCGCTAATTTTCTGACCAGTATGCTTTTGGTCGCGGCCTGGGGTTGGTTTTTGTATCAGGGCGTTATCGATCCACTCGGCGGCGTAAACACACTCTGGCCGCTGTTCGGTCTGGCGAACCAACTGCTTTCGGTGATCGCGCTTTGTTTATGCACGACGATCCTGATCAAGATGCAAAAGACGCGGTATTTGTTCATTACCCTCGCGCCGCTCTGTCTCATGTGCGCGGTCACATTCTCAGCCGGTTATCTGAAAATTTTTTCGGCCGACCCGAGGCTTGGATTTCTCAGCGGCGCGCAATCGCTCGCAGCCCAGGCGGGCAGCAATTCAGTGAAAGCAGCCGAGTTGTTCCGGCAAGTATGGGTTTGGCAAATCGATGCAATCGTCGCCGGATTCTTCATGCTTTTCGTGTTTCTGATCGTCGTTGGCTCAGCCTGGCAGTGGTGGAGTTTGATTCGCGGGACTAAGCCGGCCGTGCTGAAAGAGAGCGAGTTTGTGCCGGTAAGTTCGGTTCAGATTGTGAACGTCTAGAACCGACCGCTGCCCGGCTATCAATTACGGACTTCGGCTCCCTGAAAAGGGACAACCGTAGTATTTATTTGGGCGACGGAGAAGGGGATCGAGTAGCTCCCTCGGGAGGATGCTCGGGCGCTTCCTTTCGCCGCAGTGGGACGGCGATTTCCTCGTCGTGACGGCCAATAATGACGCGGCCGTCTTCGATTCGTTTCACGACAACCTGATAAACTTGAGTTCCAACCTGTAACCCGAATTGCTGACCTTCGCCCATGGTCTTGCCGTTGATGATCGCGAAATGCGTTGCTCCGTCGAGGGTGATACTTGTGACCAGAAACGCGCCCGGTGGAACTTCCCCCTGATCCGATCCGCCACCGGCGCCTCCAGCCACGCGACCGGTCGGCTTCCAACCGATCGGCCAAAACGGGTTGCGCGCTGCGGCATCGACCTGGAAAGACGACTTGTTCTTAACCGTGATCATGCCGGCGTCGGCGGCCGGCTTGGTGTTGGCATCGGCGGGCGCGGGAGATTCGTTAGGTTTAGGGGTGGCATTGGCCGGGCCAGGGTGGTGGCCCGCGGCAAACGACAATCCAGCCAATGAAATCGACAAACAAACCGGCAACAGAAAAGTCTTCATCGTTTTTCGATTACGGTAGTGGCAGCGATGCCGACCTGTTGGAACTGCGAGTCAGTAGTCACTACATGAACGCTCAGCTTGGTGATGGAAAGAAGTGGCTCGGCGTTTTCGAGATCGGCAATGGATTTGCCAAGCGCGACGAAATCGGCTTGGGGCAATTCGATGATCCAGTTGTATTTACTCCAACTGGACAATTCGGCTTGTTTGAAACTGGTATTGCTTTCGAGCCGGGCAGAGGCCTTGTCGATTTGGTCCGCTGCAAAAAATGTCTTCATCCGCGGTGGAAACCACGCAATCGGCGCTCCGTCTGGAATCAGCGCTTTGAGCGATGCAAAGCGAGCTGTTGCATCCTTCGCTTGGCGCTCAAGATTGCCCGCTTTGGACATCTCGCCTTTTGAGCCGTCGATTTTCTTCTGCATTTCGTCAATCCGGGCCAACGTGGTGTCGCGAGATTTTTGGAGGGGCCCGAGGAAAAACGTGAAGTAGACGTAGAGCAGGAATACGAATCCCATCGCGCTGAGGACCAATTTCTTAATCTGATCAGAGGAAAGGTTAGGAATTTTCATCACTGCTTCGTTTTTTGGCGCGGGTGGGCGCAGGCGTGGCGGCCGGCTTCGATTTGGAGGAATTAAATGTTATCCCCAGAGTGAAGTGCGACATTGGAACGTTGGTGCCGCCGACGTTGGCGACGGTTTCCATGTCTTCGAGCGTTTTGAATTCGACTTTGACGTCAAAATAGGTTTTGCCGAGTTGTTCGAGCAACATTTGACGCAAATCTTCGGCAGCTGACCGCGGCTCGCGCGCGGCGGTGCTTCCATCGATGGTGACAGAGATTCCACCGCCTTTGTCTTCATCCAGCACCACACCCTCGAGGTTGGTCAGTTGCGCATTTGGCGGAACGCAGCGGGACAATTTTTCCAGAAATGGTCCCCAGAAGAAGCGGTTGTCGATGTAATCATCAAGAACGCGAGTGGCGTTGATGATGTTGGTTAATTCCGTGGCCCGTTTCTGCGCCTTGGTGACTTCTGGCTCGATTTTCTTCCAGTCGGCTGTGACGTGGCTAAGCCGGGTTTTAATTTCGAGTGTGCGATAGGCGTTCCAGGCGTAGTAGAGAAAAAGTATCGCTCCACAACCCGCGAGCACGAGCATGCCAATCTTCAGCGGATCGCGCTGACGCTGGCGCTGTTCGAGGATTTCTTCGTGAAGGAGATTGAGTTGCAGGGCCATGGGAGCTCGTTATTGCTTCAGATATTCGAAGGCCGCTCCACAGGCGACGTTGAGTGACACAAATTCGTTCGGCAAACTCTGGCGCTTGGCCGCGGGCAGTGCGACTTCGCAGGTCTCGAGCGGATCCCAAATTTCGCAGGGCAAACTCAGTTCGTCGCTGAGCGTTTGCAAAACAGTTTCGGCGCGAGCCAATCCGCCGGAAACAAAAATTCGGTGCATGCTTTCCTCGCGCTGGCCTTCAAAAAAGCCGATGGAATTGCGCACTTCCATGGCCAACCGCGCGAGCGAATTTCGGCAAATTTCAGTCATGCCTTCGTCTCCTTGTTGAATCATCAGCCACGCGGCATCGGCATCCAGCGCATCTTCGGCGGTCAGCGCTTGCATCAAAGCTTTGCCGCCATAATCAATACTGCGCACCAGAACCAGTTCGCTTCGGCTGCCGATCAACACCGTGCTTTGGAGATGACCCATGTCGAGCAGCAGAAATGGTTCGTTTGCAAAAACATCGGGGTAGGCAAATTCGAACGCATTGAACGAGCAAACCGGAGCGACTTGGACCAGTTCGGCCGAAACGCGGATCTTCGCGGCGGCGGCGACAATTTGTTTGACGTGACTCCGCAGCGTTCCGCCGACCAGATATTTGGTTTGGGTCAGGACGCCGGCGTGCACGGCAACGTTTCCGCCGCCTGATTTGTCATCAGTCAAAGTTCCATTGCGCGGCGTGACCGGAGCGACGTCGAGGACGAACTCCTTGCATTCCTGGTTCAAGACCGCGAGACCATTCAGGCGGAGAGCGTTTCGCAACAAATCGACAGGCGTGTCCGGTTGCTCAATGATTCGGAGGATTGTGCCGGGATCCGAAATCGCAAAGGCACAGGCTTTAGCGCCACCGAGCTCTTTCACCAACTGTTTCAGCTCCCTGGCAAGATCTTCAGGCGACGCGAATTCCTCAGGCACTGGCCGGGAAGCAAAGCTCGTTAGAACAAAGCGATTATCGTTCTTTCGGCGAAGGGCAACGCCTTTGAGCGTGTGTTTGCCCAAGTCGATGCCAACAACAGAATCTGCGCGTCTGGCCATGATGCTGCTGTACCCCCTGTAGCGGGAAACGTGCCTCGTGGAGACGGTTTTTAGTAAGTAACTTACGCACGCAAACTGGCGCCGATTCGGCGATTTTTTCGCGGTCAGGCCGCAACGGCCGCGTGATAGCCAAAGAATTCGCGTTCTTTGATGATTTGCGCGACTTCGGGCGGCACCATTTCCTCCCAGGTCTTGTCGCCGGCTTTCAATTTTGCCAGGACCACAGCCGGGTAAATCCGAAGGAAATCCCGTTGGTAATCGGCAATTTCCGCGATGTAACGGTTGTCGATCAGGTATTGAAACAGCGACCGCAGGTTTGGCGCGACCTGGGTATGGTTTGCAGTCACGATTTTGCCGGTCTTTTCGTCGATCATCGGATAAACGTAAAGTTTCAGGCCGTGTTTAAACATGCGACCGAGCGCTTCCAAAATTCCGCCTTCGAGATTGAGATAATATTTCTCGTCAAAAATTTCGTGCAAAGTCGGCACGCCCATTACCAGGCCGATCTTTTTGGTCGTGTAACGCGATAGATAAGCGGCGAGACGGTAATATTCGCCGAATTTTGAAATCAAAACGGTACGGCCGAGCGCGCCCAGAATGTCGACTCGCTGCAAAAAATCGGCGTGGTTCAATTGACCTTCGGCCAGCAAATTTTCCAGCGTCATTTCCATGAGCACGACCAGATCCTCCTCGGAGTAACCGGTCTCCTTGAGGAACTGACGCCGCGCGCCTTCCAGCATGTCGTTGGTTGCGTACGTCACCGGCCGAAAGCTCCCGCGCTCAATTAAAATCGCTTTCTTGTGGAGGATTTCGGAGGCCTGCACCATTTCGCCGTCGGCCTTGAACATGACCGCGTCGGTGAGGCCCTGACTAACCAGTTGCAGATTCATCAACCGGTTATCAATCGTGGCAAAAGCCGGACCGGAGAACTTAATCAGGTCGACTTGAATTCGGCTAGGCGCCAGATTTTCATGCAGGCAGGAAATCAAACGCTCAGGTTTTGTTTGATAAAACGCGCCGTGAAGCAGGTTCACCCCAATGACGCCCAGCGCCTCCTGTTGATCGGCATTTCCTTCATCGAGCATTCGAACGTGAATAATGATCTGGCTTGGTTCGCCGCGCGGCTGAGTTTGGAATCGAACCCCGAGCCAGCCGTGGGATTCGTTATACTGTTTGAAACTGCGCGCGGCAACGGTGTCCGCAAAAACAAAAAATGTGCGCTCACTTCCTGATTTTTTGTCGAGCCGTTCCACAAGCAAATCGTATTCGTGATCGAGCATCGTGTTCAGGCGCACCCGGCTGACGTAACGATCGGCAGGGCCGTAAATCGCATCGCTGAACGTCATGTCGTAGGCGGACATCGTTTTCGCGACCGTCCCGGCCGCGCCGCCAACGAGGAAAAACCGGCGCGCTACTTCCTGGCCGGCGCCGATTTCGGCAAAAGTTCCGTACTTATGCGCGTCGAGATTGATCTGGAGTGCCTTTCGATTGGTCTCGATATCCATCTCCGTTTTCATAAAAATCTTCCGCTTCCTCTTACTCTTGCTCTTGCTTGAGGTGTTCTCAAACAGCAGAACGCCAGCAGTGGGGCGTCACTCCATCTCCCGCCGTTTCCGTTAATGATGCGAGTTCTGGCGATGCCGGCATCGCCAGCTACATCTTACAATCGAACGAACTCAGCGCTTTTGGCTGGCATCCAACCGCGCAGGTCGTTCGGTAAAATGGCGTAAATCCAGTCACCGCGCTGACTTACGATCTGAATTTCGCTTCCAGCAGGCAGAGTCAGGACCCGATTGGCCGTATCCGCGGTAGCCAGCCGCGCGTCGGCGTTTTCGGCGGTGACGATTGCCAGACC